>DATNHU010000026.1:0-2208 GCA_035604795.1 Candidatus Limnocylindrales bacterium | reverse complement strand
AACCCGAGCATTCCTTTCGTGGTGAAGCTCTGGAAGCATCCTTTGAAATGGCTGGGCAATCTCGCCATTGCCGGCGGGCTGATCGGATTGTTCGTGCACTATCTGCGGTTCGGACCTAAAGCGCGCGAGGATGAAGACATTCCTCCCGTTGGAGCACAACCGTGACCCATCCCGAACAGATCGCCCCGCACGGCCATGTGCTTCGCTACACTTTTCCCGAACGCTTGAATCACTGGGTGGCGGCGGGTTCGTACCTTTATCTCGTGGCCACGGGTCTCGCCTTCTGGTCTCCCTGGCTTTTCTGGATAGCTGTGGCGCTCGGCGGCGGACAGACTTCGCGAATGTTGCATCCCTGGGCGGGTTTGATATTTGCGGTTTCGCTAGGTTACATGTACATGAAGTGGTCGAAACAAATGAAGTTCGAGCCTGTCGATAAGGAATGGTGGAAATCTCTTCATTTCTACATCACAAATCAGGACGACAAAATTCCGCCTGCCGGCCGCTACAATGCCGGGCAGAAGATGTTGTTTTGGAGCTTTTTCTTCGGCGGGGCGGTGCTATTGCTGACCGGACTCGTGCTGTGGTTCACTGATGCGCTGCCTTGGAGTTTGCGCTGGCTCCGGTATGTCGCGGTGATTTTGCATCCTATCGCCGCACTTATTACGATTGGGAATTTCATGATCCACGTTTACATGGGCGTGTTCGCGGAACGCGGCGCGTTCGGCTCCGTCATCCGCGGTGATGTATCCATGGCGTTTGCGAAACGCTACCATCCGACCTGGTACGAGGAGATCGTAGGCAATTCCCAATCCAGAAAATGAGCTTTCTCGCCGCTGGCGGAGTAAATTACCCTGCGCGCATTGCACGCGCTGAACTGCTGGCGTCGCGCTATCCATTTGCACAGGAAATTCTCTCCTTTTATCTTCATGTCGCCAAGTTTCAGAAAGAGTTTTACGAGCGTCTTCCCAAGGATTGGGGCAAACGGCCGATTGCGCCTGCCAACGGCAATTTGCGCTCCGAATTATGCTTGCCTATTCTGCTGGAGCCATTTGGAAGATTTCTCTCGTTGATCGAAACCCGCGGACCCGCTCCGCTTGCGGCCCAGGCTCAGCGCTTTAGCGTCCAGGGAGAAGGCGCGTGGGCCAGCGCCCTGGAAGAATTCTGGAAAATGGGTCTTCAGGAATCGATAAATCCCGGCGTGCCTTCGGACGCGCCCGCGGCCGTTCCGCTTCATGAATTCCTGAGCCGCGCTTTCCTTCAGCCCTATGCCGAGTTCATTGTGGGCGCCATGCTGCCGCCCGTTTCAGCCATGACGGTTTGTCTCTGCCCGCGGTGCAATTCGCTGCCCCTACTGGGCGTCCTGCGGCCAGAAGGCGATGGCGGAAAAAAATACTTGCAGTGCTCGTTCTGTGCGCAGGAGTGGAGTTTCCTCCGCATTCTTTGCGCGCACTGCGGAGAGGACCGCGAAGAGAAGCTTTCTGTTCACACAGCCGAGCAATTTCCGCACGTCCGTATGGAAATCTGTGAGACCTGCAAACACTTGCTGCGTACCATCGATCTGACCAAGGATGGCAACGCTGTCCCAATGGTCGACGATCTGGCGGCGATTCCCCTGGCCTTGTGGGCCGAAGAGCACGGATATCGAAGGATTCAACAAAATCTATTGCATACTTGAATTTGGGAATGACGCGCGGGAAGCTACTCCAGAACCCAAAGTATTCGATTCCGGAATCACTCAAAGATGCCCCGCGTGTTTTGAGGAAAGATTCAGTTCCATCGCGAAGCCCGGTCCTCATGAGAGGCGCTTTATGAAGCGCACTTACATTGCCGCCTATCATCAATCGAAATTCGGCAAGCTGATGGGCATGACGGTGCCGGAGATTGTCGACTCGGCGATTCAGAGCGCGTGCCGGCAGATCGGTGCGCCGGCGTCGGCGCTGGATGTGGGCTCGATCGGCGCCGCCTGCAACTTTTCGCTCAATCGTCAGGGACTGCTGGCGGGCTTGATGGCCATGACGCCGGGGCTTGAAGGCAAGCCGATCGAGGCCGTGGAGAATGCCTGCGCGTCCGGCGGACAGGCGGTGCTGTCGGTCATCCACAAGCTGCAACTCGGCATGGGCGAAACGGGCATCGCCGTGGGCTACGAAAAGATGCGCGATGACACGGGCAAGATGGATGGCAAGCTGATCGGCGAGGTGCTCGGCTACT
>DATNHU010000025.1:0-14012 GCA_035604795.1 Candidatus Limnocylindrales bacterium | reverse complement strand
CTACACAAGATGGATATTTCAAACGGCAAGTACGATCTTATAATCAAGCTCCAAGAAACGCAGGATTGGGTTTGTTCACCTAGAAACCCTAAAAATGGCGGAGAGGGAGGGATTCGAACCCCCGTCACCCTTTTGGGGTGAAACTGCTTAGCAGGCAGCCCTGTTCGGCCACTCCAGCACCTCTCCGTGGGAAAATGGCGCGGCCTGATGATGTTTAATCGGGACTGCCGATTGAAAGTATAGCATTTTCGCTGCTAAAGAGATGGGCGGGAAAGGCGCGAATTTTCTGGTGCGGAATTACAACGCCGGATCTTGCGCCGTGGCGACACGGTTTTCGTGCGTGGCGTGAATGACGCCGCTTTCATCTGAGTAAAAATTGCGAAAGCCGAAATTGCCGGGGCGGGCGAGAAGTACATATCCGCGGATGGACCCGTCGGGGCCCGGCGGCGCGGCGTATATTGGATCTGGTAGCCCTCACTCTGTGCCAGCTGTGCTGCGGCTCGAACGGGATCGCCCAGCGGCTCCAGTGATTGGGGAAATGAGCCTCCAGGTTGCGCAACGGAGTACGAGACGAGCGCGGCGCGCGCATTATTGAGCGCGGTGATCGCGCGAAATTCCGCTTGTTGCGCCGGGTCGCTGCGCTGCGGCGGCATCACGAACCACAGGAATCCCCAGAGCCCCACGGCTACGATTCCCAGAATAATTGCCCAGCGCGTCAGGATCGCGCTCAGTGGTTTTGGCGGGGATGGCTCGGCATCCAGCGAGAGATCCGCGCCACAGTGCGGGCAAATCTCCGTGGAAGTGTTGATTTCAACATCGCAGTGTGGGCAGACGTACATGTGTCGGGGAAACTTATTGAGAAAATCTACATCGATTCAGCTCGCGTGGCGAATGGGCGTCACACTTCGGGGCCAAATCCTACCACTACGAGACCCATGCGAACCGAAGCGGGCGCTCCACCGGCCGCGACGGTCACACTGAATTGCGCGATCCAAAAGTCGTTGTCGGAATCGTGCGAAATGGCCGCGGAATTCGCAGCGCCAATATCCCCGGGAGCGAGCAGCCACACCGACGCGTGGTTCGTGCTGGTGGATTTCTTGGAGAGCTCAATCGTTTGGGCCGCAGTGATCGTCGCGGTGCCTTGGTCAATCGCGGCAGGGATCGCCAGCAGAAAATCGCGCTGCGGTGCCACGCCCTGATGATTGCCGTTCACCGGCGAAAGCGCATAGCGCAGTGTGTAAACTCCCGCGTGCACCTGCTGGCGGCGATAGTCTTTTATGTCCGAGGAAAATTGAATCGCGGCGACCAGCGCGCCTTCCTGAAGCTGCGGATAAATTACGCCCAGTTGCTGCGCGGCGGCTACGCCCGGGACGGATTTGCGCAGCCAAATTTCACAGATGTTTCCGCCCGGCCCGCTGATACGCAAAGCCTGGGGAGAAAGACTGTCGCGCACCGCCGCGGAGAGCGCCTGCGGCGGAGGATCGCTCGCCAATTGAACCGCGTAACCCTGCGCAGACGCGACTGCGCAACACGAAAACACAAGGCACAGTAACGAGAAGCAGACACGACAAGTGCGTTTATTCATCGACAATTATTTCTCCAATCGAGTGAAGAGTCCTGCGGCGTCACCTACCAGTCGCCCTTCATATCAATAGATGTGCGCCGCGCCCCCGAAGTAACAAATTCATTCTCGCTTAAAATGCCCCATCAAAAAGCAAAAGCCCACCGTGTTGGGTGGGCCTCTGCATTCAAAGACGAATCAAGACTAGTAGGCAAATGTGCCGATGAAAACGCCGCGCCGCTCGTTTTCCGTCCAGGTCATCCCCAAATGATTGCCGTGATAGCCGGATTCGGTGGCTACGGCGGGCATGGAGTGGGTCAGGTTCGCGGCCAGCGGTGGATAGTAAACGTCCTCGTTGTGGCAGAATTCATCGCCGGGGTTCAGCGAGCGCGTGGAAACGCGCACCAGATTGCCAGCGGCCAACGCGGCCGAACCCATGTGTCCGTCGATATTCACATCAAAGTGCATCGGCGCCGCATCAATAGCCACAACATGATTGAGGATCGGCCCGGCCTGCGCACGCGCAAAATTGACCAGCGCGGCGCGCTGCGATTCGGAAGCCGCCTGATCCACGATCAGCACAGCCTGCGTATTCAGCGGCTGGCTGTTCTGCATGCCCAGAGTGTCGGAAGCATTCACCACGGCCACAACACTGAGTCCGTCGAGCGCGACGTCGCTCCATGCTCCACGGTCAATGTGCCAGGCCATCACGGCCTGCTTACCGGCCAGGTTGACTTCGGAATTGGCGATGCACGGTCCGGTGTAAATATCCGCCGTGCGCGATTCAATATATTGTCCCGTGATTTGCGGCGCCTGGCCCTTGGTAGCGGCTCCCGCGGGCAAGGCACAAACCAGCGCGATCAGAATGAATGCGGTTAGATAGGACTTATTCTTCATGAATGACCTCCTCAATCAGGGATGCTTATTTTCCCACTTCGAGGGCGCAGTTACAACCATTGGATGCCGCCGGGCGCGAATCAGCTACATTATGCGGTTTCACAGCAGGAGCGCCCGCAGCCCGAGGTGCAATTCTCAATGGAGGCGATCTTGCCGTCGGGACCTTGCAGGCCCTGCGTGATCACGCACCAAAAGGGCCCGTTCAGCCCGGAATACATTTCATAATGATTAGGGTTGTTCTCGCCTTCACTCTGAATCTCGCCCACATCGTAGAACAGAGTCTTGGCGCGAAGGCGGTGGCAAACCTCGCCCGTTTGGATCATTCGCTTCAGGCTCGTCTTTACCATGTTCAGGCTCCTTCCTTCGCTGCGACCAGCAGCGCGCGCTTTACGGAAACACGCGCTAGCTGGATTTTGTAGGCGTTTTGGCTTAACGGACGCGCGCCCTGCACCGCGGCATCGCCCGCGGCGGCAGCGGTTGCTTCCGTAATGGACTTGCCGATGAGGCTCTTCGCAGCGGCATCCGCCACCCAAGGCATAGGCGCGACGTGCCCAAGAACGATCTTCGCATCGCGGACCTTGCCACCTTCCAGGTTCAAGGCAACGGACGCGGTGGCCAGAGGCCAATCGATCGCTTCCCTCTGTCGAACGTCGTAGGTTGCGCTGCGCAGGCCCGCTCCACCAGACGGAATCAAAATTCCAGTCAAGATTTCGTTCGACTTCAGAACGTTTTCACGCTCTGAATCACTCTTCGGGTTTCGGAAGAACTCGGCCACAGGCACTTCGCGATCGCCACTTGGGCCCGTCAAGTTTACTTTGGCGCCTAGAGCGACAAGCGCGGGGCCGAAGCTCGATGGGCTCACAAAGTACGCCGGCCCTTCGTTGCCGAAAATGGCGTGGTAGCGGTTTTCGCCATTGGGCACCAGCGAATTGCCCTTGGAGTCGCGCGCCAGCAGCCCAAAGCCGTTGCGGTAATACCAGCAGCGCGGGCGCTGGCAAAGATCGCCTCCAACCGTGCCCATATTGCGCAATTGCGGGCTGGTGATTCCGTTTGTGGCATGCGTAAGCGCCGGAAATTGTTTCCGTATCGTGGCGTTCTCGCGCAACTCTTCAATCGTCGTTAGCGCGCCGATGCGAACTTCGCGGTCCGCCGAGGTGATTCCCTTCCACTCCGAAACGCCGCGTATGCTAACCACGCGCTTGGGGATGATGATGTGCTCCTTCATGCAGGAGATCAGATCGGTGCCGCCCGCCATCACGGCAGCTTCGGTCCAATCCGTCCCCAGCATTCCCAGAGCCTCCTGCTTTGTTGCTGGATGAGCGTAGGCAAAGGCTTCCATTACGACATACCTCCCTTCCCGAGGGCGGCCAAAACTTTATCGGCCGTAAGCGGCAGAGTGGGAACGCGCACGCCAATGGCGTTGGCCACAGCGTTCGAAATGGCCGCGCCGGGAGAAACCGTTGGAGGCTCCCCCAGGCCGATGACGCCGCGGTCGTCATACCCCGGGCCTTCCATCATGTGCACTACGAGTTCGCCAATGTCGCCGATGCCCGCCAGTTTGTAAAACTCCATGTCCGCGTTCAGATGCGCGCCGGTCTGCTGATCCATCACCTTTTCCTCGAAGAGCGCGTAGGTGATGCCCATGATCATGCCGCCGTACACCTGGCTCTCCGCGGTCTTCAGGTCAATGATCAGCCCGCAGTCCTGCACCGCGACCATTTTTTCCATGCGCACCACTCCGGTGTCGATATCCACGGAGACTTCGGCCATTTGCACCCCGCCAACGTTGCCGGAGGTGAGTGAGCGATCCGTTTGCCCCATCTCTGAAATAGTGGATGCGCCAAGCTTGGCGCAGGCCTGCTTCCAAGTGAGCGATTTCGCCGGATTGCCGACCACTTGAATCTTGCCCCCGACAGCTTCGAGTTGATCGGCCGGTACGCCCAGCGAGGGCGCGACTTGATCTAGCAATTTGTTCAGCGCAGTGTTCGTTGCGCGGCGCGTGGCGCTGCTGATGCCACCGCTGGTGGTTGAACCGCCCGATCCTCCAGCCGGAGGATACTTTGAATCCCCGATATTGACTGTGATTCCATCGAGCGGCAGGCCCAAAGTTTCTGCGGCGACGATTCCAACAACCGTTCGCGCGCCGACGCCCAAGTCCTGCGTGCCCAGAGAAACTTCCACAGATCCGTCAGAGTGAATGGTGCAGTTACACGTACTGTTGTTGGCTTGGCCGCCCCACGTGTGAAGTGAAACGCCAAGACCACTCTTTATGGGTCCGGGTGTCTTGTCACCGCGCGGGTGCCACTTTTTCTTCCAATCGATAAGCTCGGAGGCCTTGGCCAATTCCTGTTCGTAATCCTTGGTGCCGAATCCCTTGTTGCGCTCTCCTGCGAACTGCATGTTCTTCAGGAGGAATTGCACGGGATCCATATTCAATTTGGCGGCCAGATCCTCAAATGCCGACATCGTAACCAGAGCAAATTGCGGGTGGTTCGGGGCGCGCCAAGCGCGGGCTGGGCCAATGTTGGTATGCACTGCAGTGTGGTGGCGCTTGTACGCTAGCCCGGTTTGGAAGATGTACGGCAGATTGGCGTTGGCGCCCCCGCTCGGCCCGGAAGTGCCCCAGCTCTCTGATTGCCAGGCGGTCATCGTGCCATCGCTCTTCGCGCCTATTTTTACCTCGGCGTAAAGCGACGGCCGCGAACCCGCCACGCTCAACTCGTGATCGCGGTCAAGCATCATCTTCACAGGACGCCCGGCCTTCTTGGCCAGAACCGCGGCGGAAATTCCCCAGGTGTCCGCGGCGAATTTGCTTCCGAATCCGCCACCCATCACCTGCGTGATAATCCGCACATTCGGTGCCGTGGTGGGGATGCCCTTGCCGGAAAGGCTGGTCGCGTATTCCGCTGAAAGCCCGGAAACGCTTTGCGTGGAGGCCCAAACGGTGAGCTTGTCGCCTTCCCACTCGGCAACGGAACCGTGGGATTCGAGGCAACAATGTGTGATTACCGGAATGCCGTAAAAGCCTTCGACAACTGCATCCGCAGCCTTGAAACCCGCGTCCGGATCGCCTTGCGTCTGTTCGTTGAGCTGCTGCGTATAGCCGGTGGCCTTACCCGGAGTGGTATCCGCCACCAGGTAGGGCAGCACCTCGTAATCTATTTTCACCTTGCGCATGGCGTCGCGCGCCTGGTCGTCGGTTTCAGCAGCAACGGCTACGATTTCTTTTCCAGCCCACAAAACTTCCTGACCTACCGGGTGAATAATGTCCACTGCGTGGACGCCGGGCATTTTTTCCGCGACGCTGGTGTCAATACTTGTAATCTTGGCGTGGGCGTGGGGCGATTGCACCATGCGGCCATAGAGCATGTTGGGCCGGTTGATGTCGTACGCATATTTCGCGCTGCCCGATGCTTTCCACGGACCATCCAGGCGCGAGATCCGCTTGCCGATCAAACTGCGCTTCTCTATTGCGGGCCATTTGAAGTCAGCCATTACGCGCGCCCTCCTTTCCCGGCGGCCATCTTGCCGGCGGCTTCCACTACCGCGTGACGGACGCCCATATAAGTGCCGCAACGGCAGAGATTGCCGCCCAGCGAGGCCTTCACTTCGTCGTAGGTCGGGTGAGGGTGCTTATCAATATAGGCCTTGGCCGACATCACGAAGCCCGGCGTGCAGAATCCGCATTGCTGGCCGTCGTTATCCACGAATCCTTGTGAAACCGGATGGAGTTGTCCATCCGGAGCCAGGCTCTCAATAGTTTCAATCTTCGCCGCGGGGGAACCGGGGCGCTCGGCTACATCAATCGCCAGCACAGTGCAGGAGTACATCGCCGCGCCATTGATGATCACCGTGCAGGCGCCGCAGGTGGCTCGGTCGCAAACTTTCTTGGCGCCCGTCAGGTCCAGGTGATCCCGCAGTGTGTCGAGCAAAGTGACCCGCGGTTCCAGAGTGACTGCTGTGGGCTTGCCATTAATGTTCAGCGTCATGCGCACCGGGCCTGGACCCACCAGTTTCGTGGTGGCCGCGTCGGCTACATCCTGTGACGGCGCAACCGGCTCAGCTTTCAGGATCCCTTCGCCGGCCAGCACACCCACGGCGGAAACCGCCATGCCGGCAGTACCGGCCATTTTGACGAATTCGCGACGGCCCAAACCCATTGAACGCGGGGATTTATCCGGCTGCGCGCCTTCTTTGCGCAATTCCTCTTCCGGGTGTTCTTTACCCGGCTGATTGGCCATTGCTCACCTCCAGGGATGTTCGGAAACAGCGACAGCGGTAATGGTGACTGTGAGAAGCCACATCTTACGTCCGCTCACGTCCGATTGCAACGCCGCGGAAGAGACCCCGGGAGAGCATTCGGCGCAGGAGCGAACCTCCGGGACTTGGTGTCTAACTTTGCGGGGATGCCAGGGCGGTGGATAACCCGGGACGAGGTTTGGTGTGTGCGCTATGATGACGGCAACTTGGCTCGCTTGATGCGCCGAATCCGCATACAACGCCTTACCGGATCCACGGAATCGAAAGACAGGATTGCCTTACGGAGAGAACACAAATGAAAACACGAACCCGAAAGAGTTTGCTGGCGATTACTCTAATTGCGGCCCTGGCGGTGGTGGGTATGGCGGCAACGCACACGTTGCGGGCCGCGCAGGCGCAGGACAAAGCCGCGGCAGCGGCGCAGCCGGCCGCGCACGAAACGACCATGACGGATCAGACCGACCTGGCCGTCACGGTTTACAACTCCAACGTGGCGCTGGTGCGCGACACCCGTGACGTTGCGCTTCCCAATGGTGAATTCCAGCTGCGATTTATGGACATCGCTTCCACCATCAATGCGCCCACTGTTCACCTGCGGTCGCTAGCCGAACCGGAGAAGCTCAATATCCTGGAGCAGGACTACGAGTACGACCTGCTGGACGCCAACAAGATGCTCCAGAAATATGTTGGCCGCGAAGTATCTCTGATCCGTGAAATTCAGAAAAATAACTCAACGGAAACGGAGGAGACCAAAGCCACGCTGCTGGCCAACAATCCCGGCGGCCCGGTGTGGAAGATTGGCGATTCCATCGTGACCGGCATGACGCCCAATGGGTATCGCTTTTCCTCGTTGCCTGAGAATTTGTACAGCCATCCGACGCTGGTTTGGACGTTGACCAACAGCGGGGCACGGCGGCAAAAGATTGAAGCGTCGTACCTGGCGAACAATATTTCCTGGAATGCGGATTACGTGATGACCGTCGCCCGTGACGACAGCAACGCCGACCTGGATGGTTGGGTGACGCTGGTGAACAACACCGGCGCGGGATTCCACAATGCCAAGCTGCAGCTGGTGGCGGGTGAGTTGAACCGGGTTGTGTCGCCGATTGCAAGATTCAGCCGTTCAGACGCTATTGCAGGAGTTGCTGCTGCGCCCGCACCGATGGCGCAAGAGAGCTTCTCCGAATATCACCTCTACACACTCAATCGCCGCACGACCATATTCGACAAGGAAACAAAACAGGTCAGCCTGTTGAACGCTTCACGTTTTCCTGTCGAGAAACACTTCGTTGTGAACGGCCAATCCTACTATTACCACAGCGCGATGACACCCGGCGCGCCTCTGAAAGATCCCGTCCTGGTCTATTACCGTTTCAAGAATGAAGAAAAAACGGGGCTGGGAATGCCTTTGCCTGCCGGCACCGTGCGCGTCTATCAATCCGATTCCCACGGCGGCTCACTCTTCATCGGCGAAGACTCCATTCAGCATACGCCAAAGGATGAGGCAGTCAGCATCCACATCGGCAACGCATTCGATATCGTCGCCGAACACAAGCAGACTGATTACAAATCCCTGGGAAGCCGCTCCTGGGAGATGGAATACGAAGTCACCCTGCGCAACCACAAAGAAACGCCGGTCACAGTTGAAGTAAACGAGCCCATCGGCGGCGACTGGGAAATGTTAAGCTCCACATTTCCAGCGAAAAAGACAGCCGCCTTCGCCGCGCAGTTCATGGTGCCCGTGGCCAAGGACGGTACTTCGGTGCTGAAATATCGCGTCCGCGTGAAGTACTAAGTTGCGAACTGAAAAGGCGCGGAGTTACTCCCGCGCCTTTTCGGCCACGAAAATCATATCCATTGAGGCATCCGTGAGCGCCCCGCCATCGAAGTCGCCGTAGAGCGCCACGACGCGCAAACCGCACCGCGCCAGCAAATGCTCGACCTCGTAGCGAAAAAAATAGTGCATGGGAAATGCGTACACGAACCGCTCCGTGTGGCCATCCGGATGCGTCACTACATAAATCAATTCCAAATCGTTAAATTGCTCGGCGCGGTGGAAGGCCGCGGTGCGATCCCGCACGCTCATGCGCCGGCCATCGGGCAATTGAAACTCTGGTTGATTCTCCGATTCCTGCAGGAACGCAGGATCGTGCAGTCGCCGCGGATCGGTTTGGAAGCAATCCAGTATCAATTGTCCGCCGAGTGCAAGATGCCGCTCCACAGCGCGAAGGCAGGCGATTTGATCCGCAACATGGATTAAATGCTGGAACGGACGGAATGGAATCGTTATCAGCGGAAACTTCCGCCCGAGATCAAACGACGTCATGTCTCCCTGGATCAGTTCGACGCGGCACCGAACTTCTGTCGGCTCCATCGCCAGCTTGGCATGGAACCGAGCCAACATTTGGGGCGACAGGTCCAGTCCCGTGACTTCGAGTCCCGCGCGGGCCATGGGCAACAGGATTCGCCCCGTGCCGCAGCCCAGTTCGAGGACCGGGCCGCCCTGCCCCAGCGCGGCCTTCAGATAGAACTGGCCATCCCGGCGATTGCTGTATAAAGGAAGCTGGTCGTAAAACTCCGTAAGAAAATCCGGATACAGATGGCGATCTGGACTGGCTGTCATGCCTGAGTTCCGTGAGTTGAACTGAGGGAAGTCACTTACGGGGCCAGAATCGCCTCGGCTTCTATCTCGATCAGCATTTCTGGAGAGATCAATCGGCTGACCTCGACCATGCTGGTCGCAGGGCGGATCGCGCCAAAAAATTCTCCATGAGCGCGGGCCACTTTCTCCCAGTCCTTTATATTTGTCACATAGATGCGAGTCCGCACCACGTCCCGCAGGCTGGCCCCGGCCTGCGAAAGCGCCGCTTCGATATTGTGAATCGTCTGCACCGCCTGCCAGTAAACGTCGCTCCCGCCGACAATCTTTCCGTCCGGCCCGGTCGCCGTTGTGCCGGAAACATGGATCACGCCGCCCACGCGCACCGCGCGCGAATATCCGACAATGGGCTCCCAGGGCGTGCCGCTTGAGTAGTTGTGCCTAGGCATTCGTTTTCCCCCGCGCGCATTCTACCCTATCCCTCACACTTGCCGCCGTTGCTCCAAGCGCAAGTGCAAGTCCGCAATCGTAGAGATGGCCTGCGTGCCGTGTTAGACTCCGATTATTGCCGCGGTGCGCCGTTCGCACGAGAAGGAAGATCACTCAACATGAAGTGCGCCAACATTTTGGAAGCTATCGGGAAGACGCCGCTGGTGCGCGTGAACCGCCTGACCAAGGGTTTTGCCGCCGAATTGTATCTGAAAGTGGATTACCTGAATCCGGGCGGCTCGGTGAAAGACCGCATCGGCATCACCATGATCGACGACGCCGAAAAACGCGGCTTGCTCAAACCCGGCGGCACCATCATCGAGGGAACTTCCGGCAATACTGGCATGGGACTGGCGCTGGTGGCCGCGGTGCGCGGCTACAAAATGGTTTTCACCATCACCGATAAGCAGTCCAAGGAAAAAATTGACTTGCTCAAGGCCTTGGGCGCGGAAGTGATCGTGTGTCCCACCGCCGTTGAGCCGGAAGATCCGCGCAGCTACTATTCCGTGGCGAAAAAACTCGCGCGCGAAATTTCCAATTCGTTTTATCCCAACCAGTACGAAAATCCCATGAACCCGGAAGCGCATTACCTCACAACCGGGCCTGAAATCTGGGATGACACCGAAGGCAAGATCACCCACTTTGTCTGTGGCATGGGCACCGGAGGCACCATCAGCGGCGTGGGCCGCTACCTGAAGGAAAAAAATCCCAAAGTAAAAATAATCGGCGTCGATCCCATCGGCTCGCTTTACTACGAGTTTTTCAAAACCGGGAAAGTGGGCAAGGCCGCGACTTACGTCGTCGAGGGAATCGGCGAGGACATTTTCCCTTCGACTATGGAATTCAAAGTGCTCGATGACATTGAGCAAATCAACGACGAAGAATGCTTCGTCTGGGCCCGGCGCCTGGTGAAACAGGAAGGTATTTTCACCGGCGGCTCCGGAGGCGGCTGTTTTTCCGCCGCGTTGCGCATCGCGAAGGCCTGCAAGAAGGGCGACCTGGTTGTCGCATTTCTGCCAGACACCGGCATGCGCTACCTGAGCAAAGTCTACAGTGACGAATGGATGAGCGAGCGTGGTTACGTGGACGCCGAAGTTGCCTTGCGGGCCGGCGATGTCGTCCGCGCCAAGCACCAAAACGGCAAGGAGCGCGAACTGGTGGTCGGCCGCCCAGAGCAAACCGTGTTTCACGCCTTGCACACCATGCAGAAGCAGGATATTTCGCAGCTCCCGGTTTTCGAGGAGAAAACTCCCATCGGCACAATTTTCGAGGATCAGATCCTCAACCTTGCGCTGCAAGGGAAAGACCTGCGCAAACTGGTGATCCGCGAAGTGATGGGCAAGCCGCTTCCCGTGTTGTCCAAGGACGCGCCGGTCGAGCGTGTGACCCATCTGCTGAGCCACGAAACGCCGGCGGTGTTCGTGGAGATGGGCGACGCGCATTACGACATCCTGACCAAGTTCGACCTGATGAGCACCATCGCCAACATGGCCGAGCACATGCGCCCGTAATTCCCCGTGGTTTTCCGCGGGCAAGTACCTGAATTCACCTCACCTGATATATTTAGCAGGAACCGTGCGACACTTTCTGTCGCCCTTGTACGCTGAGATTTGACCCATGAGAATTGACGACCTAAACGCGAGGCTGCAAGCCGGCATACTCATCGCCGATGGAGCGATGGGCTCGATGCTGCACGAAACCGCGGGGCCGCAGCGCTGTTTCGAGGAGTTGAACGCCACCCACGCTGAATCGGTTTTTCGCGTGCATCGCGCCTACATTGAAGCCGGCGCGCAACTGATCGAAACCAACACCTTCGGCGCGAACCGTCTGAAGCTCGCCGGCTCGGGGCTGGGCGATCAGGTAACGCGCATCAATCACGCCGGAGTGAAAATCGCGCGCGAGGCCCGCGAAGGCGCCGCGCACGAGGTGTTGATCGCCGGGTCCATCGGCCCGTCGGGCGTTTCCCGCCACATGGCCGATGTCTCCCCCGAAGAACTTCGTGCCGCATTTCGCGAGCAGGCGCAGGCGCTCGAAGAACGCGGCGTGGATCTCTTTCTCCTGGAAACGTTCACCGACCTTGACGAATTGCTCTCCGCGGTCGAAGAGCTGCGCGCCTTTTCCAAGTTGCCCATCGTCGCGCAAATGACCTTCAACGAAGAGGGCGCGGCCACCGGCGGCGTGCGTCCCGTGGTGGCCGCGGCAAAACTCGCAGCGCTCAATATCCAGGTGATTGGCACCAACTGCACACTCGGCCCGCAATCGTTGATCCCCATCGTGGAGGAGCTGGCTCTGGGCACGGGCGCCATTCCGCGCAGCGCCATGCCCAACGTAGGCTTCCCGCGCCGCATGGGCGACCGCACCGTCTATCCGCGCTCCTCGCCGGAATATTTCGCCACGTTTGCGCGCGAGGCCGCGGCGTTGGGCGCGCGCATTATCGGCGGATGTTGCGGCACCACGCCGGAGCATATCCGCGCCATCGCCGAAGCCGTGAAGAAACTGGCCCCCGCGCAAAAAGTTCGGTCCGCGGCGGTGGCCAAAGTTGCCGCAGTCGCCGCCCCGCAGCACGCGGCGGCGCGCGAGCCGGAAAGCGGCATCTGGAAAAAAATCCAGGCGCGCAAGTTTGTCGTCTCCGTGGAAATTGATCCGCCGAAGGGCATCGCGCTCGACCGCATCTATGAGCAGGTGACCAACATCCTTTCCAGCGGTCACGTTGACGCCATCGACATCAACAGCGGCGCCATGGCCCGTGTCGGCATGGACGCGCTCATGGTCGCCGGCGGTCTTGAAGCGCGCGGCGTGGAAACCATTCCGCACCTCACCACGCGCGACCTGAACATTATCGGCCTCCAGGCCATGCTGCTGGGCGCCTGGACCGTCGGCGGCGTGCGCAACGTTCTCTCCGTCACCGGAGATCCGCCCTCGGTCGGTGACTATCCCGAAGTCAGCGGCGTGTTTGAGGTGGACTCCATCGGCTTGGTGAAGGTTTTGTCGAAGCTCAATCAGGGAATGGACTGGACCGGCAAAACGCTCGGCGGCGCCACCAATTTCACCATTGGCGTGGCCGTGAATCCCGTTGCTGAAGATCTCGACTACGAAATCGAGCGCTTCCACCAGAAGATTGAAGCCGGTGCGCACTTTGCCATGACCCAGCCGATTTTCGATCCCGGGCACTGGCACGCTTTCCTGAAAAAGTTGGGCGGGCCTTGCCCCATTCCGGTGCTGGTAGGCATCTGGCCGCTGACCAGCTACAAACAGGCCCAGCGCCTGAACAACGAAGTGCCCGGCATCGTCATCCCGGAGCCGCTGCTCAAGGAAATGGAAGCCGCGGGTGCATCGGCGCGTGAGCACGGTTTTCTTCTGGCCAAGCGTATGCTCGAGTGGGCCCGCTCGGAATTGGCCGGTACGTATTTAATCGCCCCGTTCAAGCGCTACGAGGAAATTCTTGAAATTTTCTCCTGATTGCTCTCGGGCGTGATTTCCTTTCCCTCGCCCCAACAAACTGTTAGCATCTCACCAGTTTTCGACCCCACTTTCGCTCGGAGGAAACCATGCGTCAACGTATCCCAATGATCTTGGCAGCCCTCGCGCTGCTCCTTTGCACCACAATCGTATTTGCTCAGGCACCCCAGGCTCCGCCGAAGCCCGGCCCGGAAGTGAAGGCAATGGGCGCAATGATCGGGCCCTGGAATGCTTCGTACGACATGAAGCCAAGTCCAGATATGCCCAAAGGTGGCAAAGCCACCTCGCTTCGCACTTGTGTCTGGACCGCTGGAGGCTTCGGCGTTTCCTGCACGGAAAGCATGAACATGGCAGGCATGGGCAAAGTAACCAGCGTCAATCTTATGTTTTACGATCCGGAGGCAAAGAATTACATTTATTCCGAAGTCTCAACGACCGGTGAAGCATTCACCGTCCGCGGCGTCAACAACGGAGACACCTGGGTTTTCGAAAATGACGCCACCATGCAGGGGAAACCGATGCACACTCGTTTCACCGTTAAGTACACTTCCAAGAACGCTTGCGACATTAAATTTGAAGCGGGCGCCGATGCAAATTCAATGCAAGTGGTCATGACGGGCACGGAAACCAAAAAGGCCGCCGCGCCCGCGGCCGCCAAACCAACCACAAAGTAGCTTTTGTAACTGCTTCAAGAGCGGCCCCGCCAATTCTTCGGCGGGGCTGTCGCATTTGTCCACATCGGTGATC
>DATNHU010000024.1:0-7162 GCA_035604795.1 Candidatus Limnocylindrales bacterium | reverse complement strand
GTTTTTGCCTGCGCTCTCGGCCAGGCCTATCGCCCGCAGCGCGAGCGCGGGATCTTCCGCACCACCGACGGCGGCAAAACCTGGGACCAGGTGCTCTTTGTGAATGAAGATACCGGATGCTCCGAAATTTCCATCGATGCTCACGATCCCCAAACGCTGTTTGCGGGAATGTGGCAGGTGGCAATCCACACCTGGGATTTGCATAGCGGAGGCACAGGCAGCGGTGTTTACGTCTCCCACGATGGCGGCAGCACTTGGCGAAAGCTCGCCGGACACGGGCTGCCTGCGGCGGACAAAGTTATCGGCAAAACAGCGGTGCAGGTCGCCCCCAGCGACTCCTCGCGCGTCTACGCCCTCATCCAGGAAGAGACCCCGCGCTTCTATCGCTCAGACGACCGCGGCAACACTTGGAAGGTCGTCAATCAGGAACACATTCTCGACGAGCGCTCACCTTATTACACGCGCTTCGCCGTGGCCCCCAATGACGAGAACTTCATTTTCTTCGTGGCCGTGAGCATCAGTTACTCGCGCGACGGCGGCTATACGTTGGCAGAAGATATTCCCCGGCCGGCGGGCGATGTGCATGACGTCTGGTACGATCCGCTCAATCCCGACCGCGCCATGGTTGCCCACGATCACGGCATCAGCGTCACCCTTAGTCGCGAACGCAGCTTTGAGACCTACGAATTTCCCATCGCCCAGATGTACCACGCCTTCACCGATAACAACGTCCCCTATAATGTTTACGGCAATCGCCAGGACGAGCCCACATTCCGCGGCCCGAGCAACAATCTCTCCGGCGGTGGACGCGGTGGCGGTGGTTTCGGCGGTGGGATCTCCGCCGCCGACTGGACGCAAATCGGCGGCTGCGAACCGGGATTCAGCATTCCTGATTGGCAGGACAATAATATCGTTTGGTCCGGATGTTACAACGGCGACATCAGCCGCATGGATCTACGCACCGGCCAGGCGCGCTGGGTTTCCGCATGGCCCGCGGCTACTTACGGCTGGGCGCCAAAGGATGTGAAGTATCGCTGGCATTGGACCATGCCCGCGGCAATTTCACCACACGATCACAATCGTTTCTATGTCGGCAGCCAGTTCCTTCACGAAACCACCAATGGCGGCCAGTCCTGGCACGTGATCAGCCCCGACCTAACCCTCGACGACAAGAGTCACGAAACAGATTCCGGTGGCATTCACGCCGACAACTTGATGGTTTTTGAAGGTGCGGTTCTCTACTCCATCGCCGAGTCTACGGTAAAAGCCGGAGTCATCTGGACAGGCAGCACCGACGGCCAGGTAAATCTGACGCAAGACGGGGGCAAGACCTGGAAGAACGTCACCAAGAACATTCCCAATATGCCGCCCTGGGGAACCATCTGGTCCATTGAGCCATCGACCTTTGACGCCGGCACTTCTTACGTCGTCGACAATCTGGAACAGGGCGCCGGCGACTACAACGCTTACGTCTACAAGACTTCAGACTTCGGCCAGACCTGGAAATTAATCAGCGGCGGGATTCCGAAGTCGGTCAACAGCAGCGCGCATACAATCGTCGAAGACCCAGTCCGTAAGGGAATGCTCTTTCTCGGCACGGACAATTTCATCTACATCACTTGGGACGATGGCGACCATTGGACGCTCCTCCGTAACAACATGCCCCCCGCTCCGATTTATTGGCTCACCATCCAGAAGCAATATAACGATTTGGTGGTGGCCACTTACGGCCGCGGATTCTGGATTCTCGATGACATCACCGCCCTGCGCGATTGGGACAAGGCCCAGCAGGACGACATTTATTTCTTCAAACCGCGCGCGACCTTCCGCTACCGCCATTTCGGCAGCACCCACGCAATTGACACCTACAACAAAGTTGTGGGGCAAAACCTGCCTGCGGGCGCGGACCTGAATTATTTTCTGAAAGCTCCCGCGAAAAAAGTGGACATCACAATTGCGAGCGCGAATGGCGAACCCATTCGCACGTTGTCCGGCTCCACGCAACCAGGCGTCAATCGCGTCTGGTGGGATCTGCGTTACTCCGGGCCTGACGTAGTGAGGCTCCGCAATAGTCCTCCCGGCGAACCCTGGGTGAAAACAGGTCCCGACGGATGGCGCCCGCTGGTTCACTGGCGAAATTACAATCAGGGGCCGCAGGTCACCCCCGGCAACTACACCATCAAGCTGAATGTCGATGGCAAAGAGTCCACACAAATGCTGACGGTCGTACGAGATCCTTCCAGTGTGGCAAAGGACCCCGATATCAAAGCAAATGTGGATTTCCAGCTGCAAATCCGCAACGAAATGACCGAGGCGGGAGAGATGATCAACCGCATCGAATGGACCCGCAAACAATTGGATGATATGGAAGTCATGCTCGGAGAAGATCCCAAGAATGCGTCATTGATTCAAGCCGCGAAGGACCTCGACAAGAAGATTTGCGATGTCGAGGGCAAGTTCTTCCCGTTAAGTCTCACCGGTCGCACCGAGGACGCTTTCCGCGCGCCCTCCGTACTCTACGGCAATCTCGCCAACCTTGGGTTCGTAGTGGAGAATGGCGCAGACCTGCCGCCGACGGATCAGGCAGTTGAGTTGAACAAGGAATTGCAGCAGCAACTGGTGGCGTCAAAGCAAGCCGTAAGGCAGCTCTACGACTCAGCGGTAACGGAATTCAACAAACTGGCTAAGATAAAAGGTCTTTCGTTGGCGATTGAGCCCTAGTTGTCCACGACAGCTGTTGGCTGGCATAGCCTCGACTAAGACAGGCACTCGATCTGCCTTCGAGAATTCTGGCATTAAGTACATGATTGTCGCTAAAATCTGAGTGTACCTGTGTCTGTTGATTGAGTCCGACTGTTGGGGGAAGAATGAGTCGAAATTCAAGTGAGCGCCTGACAACTCCTTTGATTCGTGAAAATGGAAAGCATCGCCCGGCATCGTGGGACGAAGCTTTGCAAGCCGTTGCGCGCGGCATTGACGGCGAAGTGAAAGCGCGCGGACCGCGAACCTTTGGGATGTTCAGTTGCTCCAAGACCACCAATGAATTGAATTATATTGCGCAGAAATTTGTGCGCTCCGTAATCGGTTGCAACAACATTGATAGCTGCAACCGGACTTGACATGCCCCGAGCGTCGCCGGTCTGGCGGCGGTTTTCGGGGCGGGAGGCGGCACAAGTTCGTACCGCGAAATTGAAGAGACGGACGTGATCCTGCTTTGGGGTTCAAACGCCAGGGAGACGCATCCTATTTTCTTTCATCACTTGCTGAAGGGCGTGCATCGGGGCGCCAAGCTTTTCGTCATCGATCCGCGACGCACCAGCTCAACCCAATGGGCGGATACCTGGTTGGGGTTGGATGTTGGCTCGGACATATCCCTGGCCAATGCCATGGGCCGCGAAATTATCGCCGCTGGCCTTGCCAACACGGATTTCATCAAGCATTCAACCAGCCATTTTGATGAGTATAAGGCCTGCGTTGAGAAATACACGCTGGACCGCGCTGAGCGCGATACCGGCGTCCCTGCGGAGGTAATTCGGCAGACGGCCCACGCCTATGCAAAGGCTAACCGCGCCGAGCTTTGCTGGACTCTGGGCATCACCGAGCACCACAATGCTGTGGACAACGTGGTCGCGCTAATCAACCTGGCGCTCCTTTGCGGCCACGTGGGGCGTTACGGCAGCGGCATCAACCCGTTGCGCGGACAGAACAATGTGCAGGGCGGCGGCGACATGGGCGCGATTCCAGACAGATTTCCAGGTTTCCAGCACGTCGAGAACAAGGATATCCGCGCCAAGTTTGAAAAAGCCTGGGGCTGCAGGATCGATCCCCACAAGGGATGGCATGTGAGCGATATGTTCAAAGCCATGGAGAGTGGTGAATTGACGGCGCTCTATGTGCTGGGAGAAAACCCCGCCGATTCCGAGGCGGATCGGCACCATGCGTTGAAGCTCTTGCGCGGGTTGAAGTTTATGGTTGCGCAGGATCTTTTTTATACAAACACCGCGCAACTTGCAAACGTCGTTCTGCCTGCCGCCGCAGGATGGTGCGAGAGCGAGGGCACGGTCACCAACAGCGAACGCCGCGTTCAGCGCGTGCGAAAAGCAGTCCCGCTTCCAGAGGGCGTCCGGGACGACACGCAAATCCTTTACGACCTGGCACGCCTCCTCGGCCATGATTGGGGTGAGCAGGATCCGGAGACCATCTGGAACGAGTTGCGCCAATTAAGCCCTATGCACGGCGGAATGAGCTACGAGCGCCTGGAAAAATTGGGCGGTATACAGTGGCCCTGCTATGACGAATCTCATCCCGGTGAAATCTATCTTCATGGACGCCTCTGGAGCGATCCGCTGGTCGGGCCGCGCGCGCCGTTTAGTCCAGTGGAATTTGAGCCGCCTGTGGATCAACTCGACAAGGATTTTCCGATCCGGTTGACCACTGGACGCCGTCTCGATTCCTACAACACGGGTGTGCAGACTGGGCGCTATACCTCGCCGCTTCGACATAAGGAAGCGATCGACCTCTCGCCCGAAGATGGCGCAAGGTACCATCTGCGTGAAGGTGAAAAAGTTCGCGTCAGTTCGCGCCGCGGCTCGGTGATTGCGCCGGTTCGTTTCGATCCCGGACTGCGTCCGGGCCTTGCATTTTTAACCATGCATTTTCACGATCAAGTGTCCACCAACGATCTCACCATTGACGCGGTCGACCCCAAATCCGGAACCGCGGAATTTAAAGCCACTGCTATCCGCATTGAAAAATATCAAGAGGCCTGAGTGGATCTCCACCTCACTTCCGACCGCGCCAGCGATGCTGAAAAATCAGCTGTAGATGGCGAATTAGGGAAACCGGTTTCGGGTTGGGAGGGTGGCCGGCGTGCGGCACAGGGCGACGGGCACGTCGCCGTACGCAGTTCAACGCCTCGCGACAGTCTGCTGCCCGTCTTGCACGCGGTAAATTCGCGCATCGGCTGGGTCAGCCGCGGCGCAATGAATTACATCGCTTTGCGAATGAATCTTCCCCCCGCGGAGATTTTTGGCGTGGCTTCGTTTTACGCCATGTTTTCGCTTGAGCCAAGACCCCCCGTGGTGATCCATGTCTGTGATGACATCGCCTGCATGACCCGCGGCGCTCTGGCTCTTTGCTCTGCAATGGAGAATCAATTTGGTCCTGCTGGCTCGCAGGATTCGAGCGGCCGCGCTACTTGGCGCCGGAGCCCTTGTCTCGGCCTGTGTGAACGCGCACCGGCAGCTTTGCTCTCCGTCGCAGGAGAAGTTCACGGCGAACGTGTCCTCGCTCCCGCAACTCCTGAAACGATTCAATCCAGTTTGAATGAAGCCACCAACGGGCATTTATTGGGCATACCGGATAGCGCGAAACCAAAAGCCTCTGTCCCTCAGGCTGGCAGTCCTCAGCTTCGCTTACTTCGCCGAATCGGGCAGGTGGATCCTTCAAGCGCTGACGGTTACACCAAGCTGGGCGGTTATCATGCGCTACGCAAAGCAATCGAGATTGGGCCGGAAGCAATTGTCCGAGAGGTGATCGAGTCAAAACTTCTGGGCCGCGGCGGCGCCGCATTTCCCACAGGGAAAAAATGGGAGGCTCTGCTGCAACAACGTGGTGCCGGCCGCACCCACTATGTGATTTGCAACGCGGATGAATCCGAGCCCGGAACGTTCAAAGATCGCGTGGTGATGGAAGGGGATCCCTTCGCGGTTCTTGAGGGCATGGCCATCGCCGCGGTCGTCGTGGGAGCCCAGAAGGGCTACATCTATATCCGCGGCGAGTATCCGCAGGCCACTCTGCGGATGGAAAGCGCCATTAAGTCTGCGCGCGCAAAGGGTTTTCTGGGCGCGGCCATTCTCGGCTCCAAATACAAATTCGACATTGAATTGCGCCGCGGCGCCGGCGCATATATCTGCGGTGAGGAGACGGCTCTCTTTAATTCCATCGAAGGTTTTCGCGGCGAGCCGCGCAATAAGCCGCCGTTCCCCACTCAGGCCGGCCTTTTCCGTCATCCAACTGTGGTGAACAACGTCGAAACTCTAATCAACATACCCGAAATTATTCTGGGCGGGGGTGCAGCCTACGCTCGAATTGGCACGGCCAACTCCTCCGGTTATAGGTTGTTCTGTTTGTCGGGCCACGTTGCCCATCCCGGCATTTACGAAGTTGCGTTCGGCGCCACGCTGAGAAACCTGATCGATCTCGCCGGAGGCGTCAGCGGAACCGGGAGATTACAGGCAATCTTGTTGGGCGGCGCCGCCGGAGCGTTTGTTTCGCCGAAGGAGCTTGACACCCCGCTCACGTTTGAGGGCACGCGCGCCATCGGTGCCACGCTTGGCTCCGGAGTGGTCATGCTCTTCGACGATTCTGTTGACGTTCGGCAGGTTCTGCTCCGCATCACGGAATTCTTCCGCGAAGAAACTTGCGGACAATGCGTGCCTTGCCGGGTTGGCACCATGCGACAAGCAGAGTTGCTGCACCGCCTGGTTGCGCGCGAGCCGCTCGGTTCGGTGGCGCAGGAAATCAATCTGCTGAAGGAGATGGCCCAGGCCATGCGCGACGCCTCCATCTGCGGGCTGGGTCAAACTGCATCAAGCGCGCTGCTTTCAGCGATGGACCGATGGAGCCTTTTTTCGTGAGCGAACCAAACGATTCTCCGATTCCGCAGATTCCCGTGCCACGCGGCCCTGTTCCCCAGGCGCCACCGTCTCCATCGCGGCGTGAATTTGATATTCAGATCGACGGGAAAGACGTAAGCGTTTCGGAAGACTCCACGATTCTGGACGCGGCGCACAAGCTCGGAATCGATACGCCGACTCTGTGCTTCTTGGAGAATCTCACTCCCGTGAACGTGTGCCGGGTTTGTGTGGTGGAACTCGAGGGTTCGCGCGTTTTGGTTCCGGCATGCTCACGCAAGGTTGAGCCGGGAATGAAAATCAAGACCGATTCCGAGCGCGTGCGCTTGAGTCGCCGGCTGGTCCTCGAATTTCTTGCGTCGTCGGTAGATGTTTCTACTGCGCCGCAAATGCGGGCCTACATGAAGGAGTATGGGGCCGACCCGGATCGTTATGGGCCCTCGGCGGCCAACTCATCGCAACCTCCTAAGATTGACAATGAGCTTTACGTGCGGGATTACGGGAAATGCATCCTTTGCTACAAATGT
>DATNHU010000023.1:0-2592 GCA_035604795.1 Candidatus Limnocylindrales bacterium | reverse complement strand
TGCCACGGACAACTACCGTGCCAAAGGAAAGAATCCGACCCATGAAATTCTCTTCGACTTCGATGCTTTCTACCTTTTGAAGAAGGATTTCAAGGGTTCTGCGATTCATGATGCCGACCTTGATGAGCACGCGCTTATTCGTGACCGACATTTCCGTGGCGTTCCGGCGAATCATGCCCATGAGGATCACAATCACCGCGGCAGCAATCAGGATGGCGCCCAGCCACGTGTAGAGGCGATTGTTGTCGCCGCTTTGGTAATAGTAAATGAGCGCGATGCCGGGAGCCAAAAGAAACAGTATGGAAAGAAATGTGTGCCAAACCAAAACGATCCAATGGAGCCTGGTTTCGTAAATAATATTTTCGCCGGGGATAAGGTTCCTTCTGGCGTAGCTCATGGGTTGTGACCTTAGAGGATACGCGTTTGGCCGGCGGAAACAAGGCGGTAGCGAATCCCTCGCCAGGTAATGTTGCGGCTGAACGCCGACACCATGAAATTCAAGGCATAGAGAAACGGAACAAGTGGAGAAAGAATCGTCCAGGCCCAGGCATAACTTTCGAGCTTGTGCTTCCAGGCTGGTAACAACTCCAGTGCGGCGACCCACCGCAACACTCCCTTGGCCGCGGCCAGCAGAAGTATCAGCAACAGGAGCACGGCAGTCTCCAGCCAGAGCTGATCATTAAGCCAGGCCTGCACCAGGAGGACGCCACCGACAATAAACGTAGCGCAGTAAATCAAATGCGCGAGCGCACCGGCTCCCCACATCTCGGCAGCGTAAACGCGAGTGATGGTGATCTGGCGATTTGTAAACTCGAGCAGTTCCGAGAAGCCCGTATCGCGGAGAGTGGGCATCAGGCATTCCGGCACAAATTCGATGCGCTTGCCCGACATGCGCAAGGCGCGCGTCATGGCCCAATCGTCGCTGACCGCGCCCGTCCAATGAGTCGCTACTGCAGCATGCTCAAACATGGAGCGGCGAATGGCCGTTCCTCCGCCCCAGCAAAAAGTGCGGCCTGGCTGGCCTTGCAAGGTTGCGATGCTTGAATCCCACGCCGCGCCGAATGCGCTCCAAAAACCGCCGCGATTGGGCAACCACCACCGGAACGTGGTGGAGGCGCCGAGGTTGACGTCGGAGAGTGGCGCTACCAGATGAGTGAGCCACTGTCGGCCGGGACGCCCGTCGGAATCGGTGAAGACGAATACATCAAAACTAGGATCGAGTTGCCCGACGGCAATCCGCAAATTGTTCACTTTTTCGCCGCAGGCTTCCGGCTTTCCGGCGATGACCAGGTGCGCGGGCGCGCCACTTGCTTCCACTACATGTCGAACGGTCTTGGAAGCCGGATCATCGGAGCGAGCCATCACAAAGAATATTTCGAAACTCGGATAATCCTGCTCGGCGAGCGCGGAGAGATTTTCCTCGAGGCCCGGCTCCAGACCTTTGCAGGGACAGATAAGCGCGACACGCGGTGAAAAAAATCCCGGATGGCGCAGCAATCCGCGGCGCGCTTTGGCGAGCCACTGCAGTCCACCCCACAGCGACCACAAGCCAAAAAGCAGCTCGGCGACTACCATGGCGTAAAACAAGTTCTGCATAAGCCAGGATGCCCCGCCGCGATTCTCGCATGCGCACGGCCCGGTTTGCGGGTAGAATCACGCGCGAGTTCCGGCATTGCAAAGGGGGGAGAATGGCACTTCGGATGGACCCGGCGAGGGTCACGACAGCGTTTGAATTAGATGGATTTCGAGTGGTTCGCACGCTGGGAATTGTCCGCGGGATCGTGGTGCGGTCGCGAAGCGTGATTGGCAACCTGGGCGCGGCGCTGCAAACCATTGTCGGCGGAAATATTACGATTTTCACCGAGCTGTGCGAGAAGACGCGCGAAGACGCATTCGAGCTGATGGTGGACCACGCGGTGACGCGTGGTGCCAACGCCATCGTCGGGATGCGCTACGATGCCACGGAAATAATGAATGGCGTCACTGAAGTGCTGGCTTACGGTACGGCCGTGGTCGTCGAGCCGGTACCGTCCGCACAATGATGTCCGCGCCGGGATGATAGACTACCGACCCTATGCGATGCCCGGCATGCGCGTGCGAAATCCATAACTCCAGCCGATTCTGCCCTGAATGCGGAGCCGCGCTCGACCTTGGTTCGACTCCCACGGTTTTAGAAAACGATTCCCACCCGAGCTCGGGGCCGCGACCGCCTGCGCACCGAACAGCTGCGCCGAAATCCGGTGTTCCAGGGCGTCGGGAATCTTCCGACCCAACAAGCAGTTCGAGCTGGTCTGGCACCGGACGCTTCATCACTGGAACAGTTCTGGTGGGGCGCTACCGCATTGTCTCCGCACTGGGGCGGGGAGGCATGGGTGAAGTTTACCGCGCCGAGGACATCACACTTCAGCAGGAAATTGCCCTGAAGTTTTTGCCCGCTGAACTGACCAATGATCCGGCCGCGCTGGAACGCTTCCACCGGGAAGTCCGCATTGCCCGCCAGGTCTCCCATCCCAATGTCTGCCGCGTGTTCGACATCGGAGTTTCCGATGGCGCGCCGTTTATCACCATGGAGTATGTGGATGGCGAAGACTT
>DATNHU010000022.1:0-4365 GCA_035604795.1 Candidatus Limnocylindrales bacterium | reverse complement strand
CTCGCCTAGATACCGCAGAGGGGTGGCGTCCGCCGGATCCATCTTGCTCGCCTCGATATAAACTTTTTCGGATTCCAGATAATTCGAGTCGAGCTCTGCCTTATATCCGCGCCACATCGTATGTTCAATCTGCTTGCTTCTGGCATGGTCGAATATCGGCCCATCGGCCACTTCGGCAACATCCTTCACGCCCAGCTTCTTTAATTCTTTTGCCGCATCCTTGGCTTTGCCCGGGAACAGGCACTTCTGGTCCAGGACCGCCTTGTAAATTGTGATTGCGTCGTCGTTGTCGCCTGACTTCGCCTTGTCCTTGGCATCCTTCATCTGTTCATTGACCGCTGTTTCCCGCTTCTTCATTTCGCTCTCGACGGCTTTTTCCACTTGATCCACTTTCAGAAATCCGTCCTTATTCTCAACTTTGACGAGAGGCGTGCCGTCAGGAGTCGCCAGCACCGCGACGGGAAGCTTGGTGTCCGCCGCCAATTTCGTCCCAACAATCGATTGCGTTGATGCCACCTGCATAGCCACGCATTGCTGCGCATAGAGCGCCAGCGTGCGCGACACCCTCAGGCTGGACTTCTTCAGTTCGTCATTGGAGGAAGGAAACCACACTAGCATCAACCCAGTCCCCGTCAGGGGCTCCTGGTCGCCGCGGACCTTCCACGGCACGTTGTATACCTGGTCGGGTGCCGCGCCGCCGCCTCCGCTAGGTCCGGCGCTGGCCATGCCGCCCCCACCGCCTCCACCCCCTCCGCCGCACGTTGCCCAATCCGGCGGCGCTGAAATCAGCAATAGGGTAATAACGAGTAACGCGAGGAGTCGTGCTAGTGGCGTTTTCATGAAGGTCATTGTAGATGTATGGGAAGTATTCAAGCAAGTCACCCCGATTGCGCCATGCCGCAATGTAACTCCCCTGCCCTGGACGGCGAATTGCCCATTATGATTCTCCCTTGCCCTCTTTGGTTGTTCGCAATTCCACAGGGAGCCGGCCGCATCGGGGTGGCTCGCATCGCGCTAGGAAATCCGCTCTCAATGCAGTATCGTAATAACTGGCGCCGGCACGTTAACCGGCGGAGGTTCTCGAATGGCGAATGATTCCTGCGGGCACGGCGCATCGGCGCCCCAGCCCACCGCACCCAAACCGGGCGCGCATATGGTGAAGTGCGTGAAATTCGGCAAGGAAATGGAAGGACTCGATCGCGTGCCCTGGAAGGGCGATCTGGGCAAGCGCGTTTACGAAAACGTCTCCAAAGAGGCCTGGAAACTTTGGATCGAACATTCAAAAATGCTCATGAATGAATATCGCCTCAATCCGCTTGACCCGCAGTCCCAGCGCGTGATGGAAGAACAGATGGAGCAGTTTTTCTTTGGGGAAGGCGCGAAACTTCCGGAAGGTTATGTGGCTCCCAAGGCAAAAGGCTAATTGAATTCCGATCTAGAATGGATCTTTCTGCTTCGTCCAAAGAATTCCTTTTTTGTTCCTTAGCCGAAGCCCCTCACCGTCCGGCCCGTCGTAGAAGAAAGAAAGCATGGCGTCAGCTCCGTCCACCTGATAATGGAGCATATATAAAGTCTTTCCGTCTTCCGAGGTGGTCTCGACCAGCTTCATGAAGCCGGTCTGCGAAATCGTGGCTGCGCCCGTCCCGAAACTGATGGTAGCCGGCGAAAACTCAATAAATCTGTCGCCGTAGACCCCGTCGGTGGTTCTCCAGACTCCCACCAAGTCCTGGGGGATGTAGCGCGGGGGCGGCTCCCCATACACGTACATGAGCGTGATCACCACGAGGGTCGCCGCGATCATCAAAACGATCCACTTTCTGTTCTTCTTCTTATCCTTCTTCTTTTTCGCCATCGATCTCTGTCTTCTCCGGCAGGATTCTCACAATTCCGGATACGAGGTCTGAATCAAACCTCACGCGCGTGGCCACGTTCCTAGTCGCGCCGCATTCCCACCAATCATGATTAGTATGACGAAGCGGGACCTACATAACTCCCATTGGCTCCTCGAATTACGTCGTCGCGTCCGGTCCCGGACATAATCGCCGCCGAGGTCTGGCCGTCCGGACCCATGCTATAGAGGTCGTAGTCCGTATTGACGGGAACCAGGAATTGATCCTGGCGCAACGCGCCGTTTCCCGTATGTGTTGTTTGATTGTAATACTGGTAGAGATTTCCCCACGGATCTAGCATTGCACCACGGCCCACATCCGCCAGCGTATTCGGCCATGATCCGTTCGTGATCTGGTATTCCGTGATGTCGATCTCAATCGCATTGATGTCGCCAACCGCCCGTCCGACTCTGGCCTGCTGAATTGCCGCAAGCAGGTTGGGCGTCGCAAGTGCCGCAATCAACATGATAATCCCAAGGACGATGAGCAATTCCACCAGCGTGAATCCGCGGTTGCTTTGTTCAATTTGGGAGAGTTTACACGTACCGTCATGGAGGACAGTCAAATTGTCACGCAACTCAAGACTGGCTTCTCGAGAGTTGCTCTGACGGCACTTTGCCGGCCGAGTGATTGGGTTTTTCACGAGGTTGTGCATAGTTTTCTTCCTGAGCAATGTGACTGATTGTGATCCGTGTGTGCCTCCGCCATGCACCAAAATGGGGCGGCCCTACACTCGATTGAGCTGATCCTACGGGACGCCCAATCCCGATGGCAAATTCAATACCCACGACCCACAACCTGTGTAATCTTGACCCGCCATTCGTTCTAGGGCAATAGTACGCTTAATACCTGATACGAATCGGATACCGCCAGGTGGGCAGGGTTTCCCTGTAGGGTCTATAATCCCACTCTTCCGCCCGATATTCTGAGCCCTTCACAGAAGTAAGACAGGGGGGCAGTCTGGCCATGCCGAACTTGGGAAAAATCGCAGCAGCGCTGGCAATTTGCCTGACAATTAGCCCCTCAAACTCTCTCCCGCAACAGTCCCCGAGTCGCGACTTCCGTGTCGCAATCTCGGTCAGCCCTTTCGCGGAAGGAGTGTTCCACGGGGGAATGACCTTCACTGACGGCCTGATTACAGCCACCAATCCAGTCGAATTACAGAAACTATTTGTCAGCCATGGCGCAAACGAAGTCTATGCCCGCATCGGCACCCGGCAGAGCTACCAGAAAGGCGCCGGCGGCCACAGCATGGACCGCGGTCTGGAACGGGCGCGCATGGCCAAGGCGCTGGGTCTGCCATTCAATCCGGAGCTGGGCCTATTCAACGTTTACGGCGACGTCCGTTGCCAACCGCCGCCGGATTTCACAGATTATCCGCGGATCAAATTGCCCGCCGCGTGGAATCTGCTGACGCTTCCGCAGATGCTCGATGCGTTGCGCGCTTACGGCGCAGCCGCGGCGCGCCAAATCTTGGACACCGGCGTGAAGGTGCGCATTTGGGATCTCGGCAACGAGGTGGAATTCGGAGTGGCGGGCGTTGCAGTGCCTCCCATGCCCGGCGGATGCGACGACACGGCCGGCGGCCCCGGCTGGTATAAGCCGCCCGATGCCGTGGACCCGGCAATCGGAAAAACTTCAGCGGCCGCGCTGATGAACATGCCCATGGACAAACGCATCGCATGGCTCGAAGCGCATATCTGGCCGTACGAAGCGAAGATGCTTGCTGCTGTTGCCGAGGGCATCCGCTCCGTCGATCCCCAGGCACGGTTCAGCACGCATGTCAGCGGGATTACTTCCGTGCTGCCGGATCAGGCTGTGGCTTTTTTCAGCGCCATGAAGCGCGGCGGCTTTTCGCTCGATGAATGCGGAGTTTCGTACTATCCAACTTCTTCCAACGATCCGCGCGACCGCTTGCAAGCGTTTAAAGACATGGCGCAATCCGTGCAAAAGACAACCGGCCACCCGGTTTTCATCGCAGAATTTGGATATCCCGCCAACCAAATGCACGGCATCTTCAGTTGGAATGATGCGGTGAAAGACTATCCTCTCACTCCGGAAGGCCAGTCAAATTTCATCCGTAATCTGGTGGCCTGGGGCGCCAAGACCGGAGTCATTTCAGGCATCCGTCCCTGGGCGCCGGACCTCGCCGCCCCCGGCTGGGGGCCGATGTCCTTCTTCTCGCACGACGCTGCATCCGGCAAAAAGATTGTCACTGCGCGGCCCGCGCTCGACGCCATCTCGAATGGCTTGCACTTGGCCACGAAAACGAACTGAAGATTCAATTTCAGAATCAGCTGGCCAACGCTGCAATCTCTCCGTGCAACCTCTGCGTCCTCTGTGAAGCTGTGAAAAAACCTCTTTGAAATTTCTTCTTGAAAATTTTGGGAAGGCGTCTATGTTGGGCACATGAGCCAGGAAAACACGACCAGCAAGCAGCGGTTGATTCGCTATGTGAACCGGAAGCAGATGAGTT
>DATNHU010000021.1:0-3127 GCA_035604795.1 Candidatus Limnocylindrales bacterium | reverse complement strand
CTCCTGGAGGGATTATTCCCTTTTCAGTTCGCTCTGGCGCCACGAGGACACTCTCGGCGGTCCGGGACATCGCGATGAGCATCCCGGTATTTACGCCATTGCTCGATTGAAGCCCGGCGTAACGCTGGCGCAGGCCAACTCGCAAATGAAGACCATTGCCGCCCGGCTCGCCAAGCAATACCCCAACTCAAACTCAGAACACAGCATTACCGTGGACTCCCTGCTGAACGCTATCGTGGGTGATGTCCGCCCGTCCCTCCTGCTTTTGCTTGCCGCTGTAGGAATTGTCCTCCTGATTGCCTGCGCCAACGTAGCCAACTTAACGCTCGCGCGTGCTTCCGAGCGCCATCGCGAAATGGCCATTCGCACCGCGCTCGGCGCGGGCCGCCCCCGGCTGGTTCGTCAATTGTTGACGGAGAGCATTCTGCTGGCGCTGGCCGGCGGCACATTGGGCTTGGGTATCGCCTGGTTTGCGACCGGCGCGCTCGCTTCGGCCGCCCCCTCCAACGTTCCTCGAATTGAGGGAGTCTCGGTGAATGGTTTGGTGTTGGCTTACACTCTGGGCTTGTCGCTATTCACTGGATTTTTCTTCGGCATCTTTCCCGCCTGGCAAGTCTCCCGCACAGACGTGCAGGAGTCCATCAGGGAGGGTGGCCGCGGCGGAAGCGCCAGTGCAGGGCGGAAGCGCGTTCGCGCCGCACTGGTCGTCGCGGAAGTTGCCTTCTCCATGATTCTGCTGGTGTGCGCGGGGCTGACCATCAAGAGCCTCTATCGCGTTCTGGTTGCCGATACAGGTTTCGACGCCAGTGGCGTACTGACTGCGGCAATCACCTTGCCGGATTCGACGTACAAGGACTTGGCGAAGCAGCGCCAATTCGCACAACAATTGGTCGACAAGATTTCCGCCGTCCCCGGAGTCCAGGCCGCAGGTTTGATGAACCCACTACTTGGCGGAAACCAGACTTCTTACGCCGTCGAAGGCAAACGCATCACAGATCCCGGACGGATGCCCTCCGTGGACATTACCGTGGCGACGCCCGACGCATTGCGTGCCATGGGCGCCCACCTGGTGCAGGGAAGATTTTTTACCAAGTACGATGACGAAAAATCCGAGCGTGTCTGCATCGTGGACACCGTGATGGCGCAAGTCGCCTGGCCCGGTGAAAATCCCTTGGGGAAGCATATCGCTGTGGATGGAACCGCGGAAAAACCGCAATGGTCAACGGTCGTTGGAGTGATCGCCCACGTCAAGAATTACGGTGTGGACCAACCCTCGCGCGAAGAAATGATTGTGCCCTACGCCTTGCGCCCCAGGTCCGGCGGGACTCTGGTGATTCGCGCGCCCGGCGACGCGGCCACAATTTTTCCCGCGGTCCGCGAAATCATGAAATCGATTGACCCGGATCTCCCGCTTTCGCAGACGCGGGAATTGTCGTCCTACGTGGACGACAACGTCGCTCCGCGCCGGTTTTCCGTTTTCCTGCTCAGCGCATTTGCCGGACTCGCCCTTATGCTTGCCGCGGTCGGTATTTACGGCGTCATGTCCTACACGGTGACCCAGCGAACTCAGGAAATCGGAATCCGGATTGCCCTGGGCGCTCAACCTCGTGACGTCATGCGCCTGGTCCTCCGCACCGGAATGGCCTTGCTGCTCTTGGGAATCGGCATCGGTCTCGCCGGCGCTTATTCATTGAGCCAACTCATTCAATCACTGCTTTTCCAGGTGACGTCCACCGACCTCCTCACGTATCTTAGTGTGCCGGTCCTGCTGACCTTGGTCGCGCTGGTTGCCTGTTACCTCCCCGCGCGGCGCGCCATGCGAGTGGACCCGGTAATCGCCCTGAGAAGTGAGTAAAGTCACAGAAGCGAGTAAAATAGAAGAGGCGAGTAGAAGATACGGCCGAGTGAAAGCGTCCTCAGCGCCGGGATCCCAGGCGAAATTGCGAACGTTCAAGGAGAAAGTTTATGCCGGAGCCGCTCATTCAGTTGCGCAATATTGAAAAGTCTTACGACATTGCCGCGGGAAAATTTTTTGTTCTGCGGCGCATCAATCTGGACATTCATCCGGGCGAGTTTGTCACCATTATGGGCCCTTCCGGCGCGGGCAAGTCCACGCTGCTGAGCATCATTGGCATGCTCGACGGCGCATGGACCGGCGAATACAACTTCGTGGAACAACCCGTCCACAAGCTCAGCATCAAGCAACGCAATGAGCTGCACAAGCGGTACATTGGCTTCGTATTTCAGAGCTATCATTTGATTGACAACCTCACCGTCTTCGAGAACCTCGAAATCCCCCTTTCCTACAAAAACGTTCCGCGCGGCGAGCGCACCAGCCTGGTCTGCGACATCCTCGACCGTTTCAATATCGTGGGAAAGAAAGATCTCTACCCCAATCAACTTTCCGGCGGCCAGCAACAGCTTGTCGCGGTGGCGCGCGCCGTGGTCATGAGCCCCAAACTCATCCTAGCGGATGAACCAACCGGCAATCTCCATTCCGGACAGGGCGACGAAATCATGCAGCTCTTCAAGCGCCTGAACGATGCCGGCACCACGATTATTCAGGTTACCCACTCGGAGAGAAACGCCACGTACGGCCAGCGAATCATTAACCTGAAAGACGGTTGGGTGGTGGACGAAACTCGACCGGTGGCCACCTCGGCCTGAGATTTCACCAAGCAACTTTGCAGCCCGTTGCGATTCGCCGGCTCAGTGTGCCAATTCTGCGAATCCATTTTCGCGACAGGCCGTCCCAAAATCGGGCATTGCCACCGCTTGCTAATCTCTCAACTCCGGTTAAATCCTTTTAATACAAGCAGATACAGGTAGATTGACAGGTCGTAGACTTGCTCATCCTATTCGTAGGTTTTCAGGGGGGGTGCCCGTCCATTTGAACTCGAATCGCCTTTTTTTCGTACCTGACGGTGGGGGTGAAATTCAATGTTCCGAGGCTTGATTCAAGACCTGAGATTCGGCGTTCGGATGCTGTTCAAGAATCCCGGATTCACCGCCATCGCCATCCTGACGCTGGCTCTCGGTATCGGCGCCAACACCGCCATCTTTAGCGTCGCAAACGCTTTTCTCATTCGGCCTTTGCCATTCTCCAATCTCGACAGGCTTGCGGCGG
>DATNHU010000020.1:0-6882 GCA_035604795.1 Candidatus Limnocylindrales bacterium | reverse complement strand
ATCCCATATGGCAACGGAAGCGGCGCGCGCGCTGCTGGCTCAGACCCACACCGATCCGGCCGAAATTGACCTGATCGTGCTCGCCAGCGTGACCCCCGACATGTTTTTCCCTGCTACGGCGTGCCTGGTGCAGGATCGCATCGGCGCGAAGAACGCCTGGGGATTCGATTTGAGCGCGGCGTGCTCGGGCTTTGTTTACGCGCTTACCGTGGGCGCGCAATTCGTTGGCTCCGGCGCGCACAAGAAAGTCATGGTCATTGGCAGCGACAAAATGACTTCCATACTGGATTTCCAGGATCGCGCGACATGCGTGCTCTTTGGCGATGGCGCGGGAGCGGTAATGCTGGAGCCGGCGGGCGATGACGAATGCATCCTTGATTTCCACCACGATATTGACGGCTCGGGCGGATGCAGTCTTTTTATGCCCGGCGGCGGCTCATTAAATCCCTCTTCGGTGGAGACCGTCGAAAAGCGCATGCACTACGTCCATCAGGAAGGCCAGCAAGTTTTCAAGTACGCCGTGCGGCGCATGGCGGAGGTTTCCGCCAATTTACTGGAACGGAATGGCTTCACATACAAGGATCTGGCCCTGGTGGTGCCTCACCAGGCGAACCTGCGGATCATCACCGCCATGCAAGATAGGCTGGGAATTGAGGACTCAAAAGTTCTGGTCAACATTGACCGCTATGGGAACACCACGGCGGGTACGATTCCTCTAGGTCTACGTGACGCCCTGGACCAGGGGCGTCTGCGGAAGGGCGACCTGTTGATGCTGGTAGCCGTAGGCGCAGGCTTCACCACGGGCAGCATCCTGATGCGCTGGGCCTATTGAGTGTTTTGGATATTCCCCGGCAATTTCCGTCAAAAGCAAATGACGCCCCGAAGTCAGGCATCGGAGCGTCATTCAGTATGTATGTTATGAAGCTTGTTTGGCGGACGGCCAGCAACTGCGCTTAGCAGGAACGTATTTCCGCTGCGGTGCAGAGGTTGTCGGAAAGCCGCTGGTCTACCAGAACCGCCACATACCGCGCACACTTGCCCATTTCCTCCTGTGCCCATTGATTCAGGGCCGGAAGCTTGGTCAAGGCGCTTGCGGCGGCGTAATAAGTCCGCAGGGCTGTCAGGCTGCTGGGCTGTCGCTTAAGGTCAGGAGTGAGCCGGTTAAGGCTAAGCAGCGCGCAGAAATCCCCGCCGTCAACGGATGCCTTATCGAGCCCTGAAAAAGCCGCAAAACGGTCGGAAAGGGGCTGGGCGGCCATGCCGGCGATCAACGAGCGCCAGTAGCTGATGCCGAAGTGCATCGCGCCGATCACCGAGATTGTGAGAATCAATGCGCTAAACATGGCCTTTGCCTTCCACCGTCATGATGCCGTTTTCGATTGCGCGCCACAATGGAGCCTTGGTACCACCGCGTCGAGTACTTCTCCCGGGCTGTGCCATTCCCACCCGCATCGCCATCCCCAAATTGAGGGATAACCGGTCAACATCCGCGGGGAGTGGCACTGGACCCTATTGGAATGCATTGTCATCAGTAACATACTGCCGTTCAAATGTGTGGGACACAATGGCCCATAAGTACTGCCTTTTCAGTTCTTTTCCTGCCTCCTCGGCTGGCCTAGCCACATTGCTCGCCGGCACCACACCGAAAACCGGGCGAAGGCCAGGAAAGAGGTCACCAGCACGAAGATGGAATGAGATAGCATGGGCCGAGTGACGTTAAACAAGCAGTAAGGTGACGTGCCATAAGTCACCCGTACCACAATGAACCAAACTGGATGGCTAAAGGGACTTGCCCTATCGACACACACTTCATAAGCTTCTTCGGTTATGAGTGGCAGCCCTATGCTTGGCGAGGATCATTGTGAGAACCGGCAACACGCAGACAGCTACGAGATTCCTGATTAATTGCCTTGGGGCTATACTCACTTCGGAAGATACCTAGAAAACCTTTGGAGTCACTTTGCGAAGCAGATTTTTGCGAGTATTGATCTGTGCCGGAGCGCTGGTAACGACTCCGCTGCTTGCCCAAAACTTTTCCGAAGATGAGTTCCGCTGGGGTAGTCGTGCATACGTTCCCCAGCAGCCCAACGCCATTCGCGTGCGAACCAATGTCGTGCAGGTCCCTGTTGTTGTTCGGGATTCCAATGGCAAGGCCGTCGGCGCCTTAAAGAAAACCGATTTCGAGCTTTACGACAACGGCCATCAAGTCGAAATCGCCTCCTTCACAGTTGAAAACGCTTCGCCCGCGCCAGTGCGCGCCGCCGCCCCAATCCAAACCGTGAACTCCACCGAGCCTGTTCCAGCTCCCCCGTCACCAGCCGCTCCCCCAACTCCCCGCTACATCGCCTTTTTCTTTGACGATACATCCATGCTAGTCTATGACGTTGTCTTCTCACGCCAGGCAGCGGAAGAGTTCGTGAAAAATAGTCTCAGGCCCGGCGACAAGATTGGAATATTCACGACCAGCACAACCGTCTCGCTTGATTTCACCGACAATGTGCCGAAGCTCCTTGAAACTCTTTCGAAGCTCCGGACTCACCAGAGAAAGGCCAATAGTGGAGGTTCTTCCTGTATTTGGATGAACCCCTCCCAGGCTTTTGAAATAACACAGTTCTACGATGAACATTCCGATGCGCTGGATCTCGCCATGGCGGAAAAGTGTGGCGATGTCCACGATGTCACTATCGCCGCACAAGCCACTTTTTCCCTTGCTGAGCAATTTGCCCAGGGCACCCTCGGCATCATCAGCGATGTCATTCGCTATCTCGGCCGGATGCCCGGCCAACGAATGCTCGTGCTCGCTTCATCTGGATTCCTCACTCAAACTCTCGCGGAAAAACAGGACAGGGTCATAGACGACGCGCTGAATGCTAACGTAATGATCAACTCACTCGACGCGAAAGGACTGGTCGCTGAAAGGTCCGGCTATGACGAGGAGTATGGACCCGTTCCCATAGACCCAAGTGCGGCGAAGATGCTTGCTCTATTCGACGAATATAAGAGTATGAACCGGGAGGTTATGAACGACCCACTCGCAATATTGGCCGATGGCACCGGCGGGAAATTCTTCCACAACCGCAATGATCTCGATGTCGGCCTACGCGACATGGTTGCCGCACCCGACGTCTCCTACATTCTCACGTTTTCTCCCACAGATCTGAAAGCAAACGGTTCTGCACACTCACTGAAAGTGAAGCTTCCTAATTCGCACGGCGTAAGAATTCAGGCTCGCCGCGGATATTTGGCGCCAAGCCCGAACCCAACAGATTCGCAGAAAAAGCAGCGCAAACTGGACAGCGCCGTCCTCGCCGCCGACAACTCCGAATCAATGCCCGCACAATTGACAACCGAAACCGGCAAATCGGGAGCAGGCGAGCCGACACTAAAAGTCGGTGTCCATGTGGACGTCACCAGGCTCCCCTTTCAAACCGAGGGAGACCGCAAAGTCGAACGCTTGATTTTCGTGACCGCGCTCTTCGACACCGAAAATCATTTCTTGGCTGGCACCCAGGGAATCATGGATCTGAGGTTAAAGAAAGACACGCTGGCGACCGTATCAAATCAGGGTCTCGACGCCAAACTCTCCTTGCAGGCCCCGCCTGGCAATTACAGGCTGCGCCAGGTCGTCCAGGAAACCGGCGACGGCCGCATCACAGCCATCAGCCGCCCCGTCGAAATCCGTTAGCATCTCGGAGGCGTCATACGAGTCAGTTGGCCTCGGCTAGAGGCTTATGTGGGTATGGAGAGAACCCCAATGCAAAGACTTCCCATTGTTCTTGGATTGCTGTTGCTCACGGGTATTGCAGTCATCGGATTTGCGGCGGGGCTCCCAGCCATTGCAGCTCCCAATCACAATGGAGGCGTGCGGCAGCAGGCGCGGATGGGGACCGAAGAAGCGCTCCGCCAGCTGCTGACCACGCAGGCTGCGGCATGGAACCGCGGGGACATTGGGGGATTCATGGAGGGATATTGGAAGTCGGACCAGACCACTTTTTCGGGATCGTCGGGTGTATCGCGAGGCTGGCAAGCGCTGCTCGACCGCTACCGGAAAAACTATTCCACCCGAGCCATCATGGGGCATCTGGAGTTCAGCGAGTTGGAGATTACTCCTCTTGGGGATGGTGCCGCGCTGATTCTCGGGCGTTGGCACCTTGATCGGGAATCGGGGCCCACTGGTGGAGTGTTTACTCTGGTGGCGCGGCGATTTCCGGAGGGCTGGCGGATCATCCACGATCACACGAGCGAAATGGTCATCGGGAAGGCAATTGCGCATCCATAGAGCAGGAATACTGGCGGACGCGGATCCGCCAGGGAAGCTGTTCAGATTCGGGCATGAATTTTGCCTTTAAGGTTGACGCAGGATCCGGCGCCATTTGATGAAACTCAATGAGCCGGCAACGTTTGTCGAGCCATTGTTCAGCGTCCCACGGAGCGCCTTCTTCAAGAGGGCCCGGGGCGCCTCTCACTAAAAAAACCTCAGATCGTAGTGGCTGCCCTCGACCCATCCAATCTTGCGCGTCGAAAGCGCCGGGCGCGGAGAGGTTCTGCAACATCTGCCATCGGCCTGGCGACTCAGACGGAACAAGTGCATATATTAAATAGAAAAAAAATGACGGATTGTTGCCAATAATCAGGGCTCCGGCCCGCGAATGATTGGCAGCGTCGGCGCCGACTTGCTGCCACGGTTCGATGAAGCGAGGCGCGGAATAGTGAGTGCGATTGAAAATGCCATACCATCCGATCAGCAGGATGCCAACAATGGACGTGGAGAGGATTATTCGATCCCGTCCTGGCCGCAACGATTCCAGAGTTAAGCCGATGGGGAGCAGCAGCCACGCCGCGATCGGCAATAACCGTTTTGCATTAATGATCCCTGCGAGCGTCATTAAGACCAGGAGCGCTGCGCCATATATTAGGAAACGCCTGGCCGGGGGCGAGGAGCATTTGAATGTCACCAGCAGACACGCTGCGATGCACAAACATGCGGGAATACCCAGCGCCAGGAACCATGGCGCGACGGATTCGCTGACGAAAAGGTTGTAAATCTCGAAGCCACCCAAAAGAACGGTGGTTGCCGGAGAATTGTCTGATGCAATTCCAAAGCCCAATTCGTGGAAGAAGGAGCGCCAGAGCGGGAGGTAGGCGAGCGCGAGGAGGCTTCCACTGGTGATCAAAATCACCGCTGCTCGACGCCAATTCGCGCGCTCGCGTATGGCGAAATCGATCGCCAAGCAAGCCAACATGGCCCAGCCAAAATAGTTGGTATAAACGAGCGCGGCCGCCAGGAAAAACGTCGCGCACCAGCGCCCGACGCTTGGCTTTTGGACCAAACGAATGTACGAGTAGGTGAGCCAGGCCACGATTGCAAAGCAAAACGAATACCACGCGGCCATTCGACCGTAGTGATACCCGTAGGGCCAGAGCGCTCCGATCCACAACACAGCCCGGGCGCTGCGAGTCCCGCCCAGTTCTACGGCAGTTCGCGAAAGCATCCATAGCCCAAATAAGTAGAAGGCGATTCCCGGCAGGCGCAACGCAACGAAACTTGCACCAGTTAACCTTAGCCAGAAATGGAAGAGAACATCGAACAGCGGCGGGTGCTCGTGAATTCCTTCGCCAACCCAGAACTTGTGAAGAATTTGGGAGACAGGTTCGGTGGCCGCGCGGATGATGAAGACCTCATCATAAAAAATAGTGATCCAGCGGTTGGTTATGAAAAGCATCACTCCGAGTGCGGCCAAGAGAAGAAATTCGGGAGTACGACGCCGGAAGGTTTGATGCATTAGGCAGTTCTTCTAAGGGCTGGAGTGCGCCGCGCATTTCCGCGAATTAACTCGCTCCATGCTTTACAGGAAACCCGGCCCAGGTATTGGCCAGCCCAAGTACTTCCCGCACGACCTGCAACGCATCCCCAGTGTGTCGCCACCAGTGGTCGGCGTCGAATGTGTCCTCGCGGGCATAACGCACGGTCAGGGCCGGATCGGTCCCCACCAGCTTGTGCCATATGGCATGAACGCGGCGCGTATGCGCTTTGGAGGTCACAATGATGACTCTATGAATTCCCTCGTCGCGCGCCGTCTTGGCAATTACCTGCACTTCATCCTCTGTGTCGTAAATAGTCGTCTCCAGAACGCGGGTGGATTCGGCGGGCACGCCCAATTGAATCAGCACGCGTTGGCTATAAAAGGCCTCACCGAGATAGTCGATCCCCAGGTCATGCAGTTCCGACGTAGGATCTCCGGGACGCGTGATCCAAACTTCGGGGACGGTGTTTGCACGGTAAATCTCCGCGGCTTCGCGAGCTCGAGCCGGCATTCCTCCGCTTAAAACAACGGCGACTGGCGCGGGAGTCAGTGGATCTTCCACTACAAGCCAGGTACCCAGATGACTCAGCAACCACAAGCCTAAACCGCCGACAACCAGCAGAATTAAGAGCGTCCAGAGCAGGCGGCGCGGCCAGCGGCGGCGAGTTCTCACGCCAAAATCCCCGCGTTCCGATGCGCGGCGAATGAAAAAGTTTTTCCGGTTGGTTTCAATCGCATCTCTCTCAGGCCTTGACGCGCCGAATCGTACCTTTCGCTGAAGCCACGGTCAATTGCCTTCCCGGCAACAAGCGTATCACCCGCGCTTTAGCTCCGCCATGAAGCAGGCTAGAATTCGTGTGGAATGATTTGGATGCGGGTGGAGACCTTTTATCCGGGGAGATTGATTTCATGCGTGCGGTAATAACGGGCGGCGCTGGTTTTCTTGGCTCACACTTGTGCGATGCCCTGCTCGCACGCGGTTGGGAAGTAGTCTGCCTGGACAACTTGATCACCGGCCAAGATGGCAACATCGCCCATCTGGCGTCGAATCCAAAGTTTAGCTCGATGCGTCACGACG
>DATNHU010000019.1:0-8567 GCA_035604795.1 Candidatus Limnocylindrales bacterium | reverse complement strand
GCGGCCTTCATGGCCCAGGGATGCATTGATGCAGGCAGCGGAAACTGCTGGAATACAAAGCGCACCTGCGGAAAATCGGCCACTAATTTCTCAATGATGGGTTGCGAAGCCTTGCAGTGCGGACATTCCAAATCGCTGAATTCGACGACAAGAATTGCCGGAGTTTGCGATCCACGCGCGGGCCCATCCGCGCTCGCCAGCTTTGCTCTATCCTGCAGAAAAGGATTAGGGCCGAACGGAATCATTTCGCCGATGATGGCGTTTTGCGTGTCCTCGGAAAGATACATGTGCTGTGCGGCCTGCTTGTTTATGGAAATCACGACATCGGCGACTCCGGGAACGGGTGAAGCTCTAATTTCGATAACGGTCCAAGAGATGGCTGGTTCGTATCCGAAAGAGCGTGTCATCGCTACGTCAACTTCCTCCTTGGTCGGGAGTCTGGAGGCAGCAGCGGAGCGCGAAGCTGGAGCGGAATCTGCGCTGGCTCCCGACTTGGTCGCAGCCTTTTGGCCCAAGGCCGGAAATTGAATAACACAGCTCAGCAGTAGGAGTGCAATGACCCTCTTCAATTCGACACCTCGGTATGTAATCCAATTCATCGATAGCCCCTAGCGCTCAGGAATTGCGTGGGACTACTCAAAATAACACAGTCGCCTTGCGGGAGAGGAAACTCCATAGAGACATACGGCCGCAAACGTAGAACGGAGAAAGCACACCCATCGGAGCGATGAGTTACTCTTCTCGCAGAGCGCACATGGGGTCTGTGCGCGCGGCGCGGAGTGCAGGCAGGAAGCAGGCCGCCAACGCTGCGATCATCATGATGGCGAAGGCCGAACCAAATGCGAGCGGGTCATGCGGATTCACTTTGTAGAGCAGGTTGCCGATTAAGCGCGTTAGAGTCAGGGCCGCCGCCGCACCCACCCCTAATCCAATTAGGGTCAACGTGAGCCCGTGGGACATCACGTGCCACAGCAAGTTGGAGGGAGTTGCTCCCAACGCCATGCGCAGGCCCATTTCACGCATGCTTTGCGATACAGCGTAGGACATGACGCCGTAGAGGCCGATCGCGGAAAGCAGCAATGCCAATCCGCCGAGAATACCCAGCAAAGTTACGGAAATGCGCTGCGACCATGTGGAGCGGTGAACCTGTTCGGCCATGGTGATTACAGCGCGAGGGGCCAGATTGGTGTCCAAAGCGCGCATTTCACGGGCCAGCATGGGCATGATGGTTTCGGGCTCAAGAGTCGTGCGGATATTCATACTGGTTCGAGCGGAGAAATTTTGGCGCAATGGCACATAAAAGAACGGCCGCGGCGTTTCGGTGATGGAATTATATTTTGAGTCCTTGGCGATGCCGACGATTTGCATCCAACGGCCTTTCACCTGGACTCGCTGGCCGGCGGGATCCTTACCGTGCCAATACTGTGCGGCCATGGTTTCATTCACGATGGCGACCAGAGCCGCGTTTTCATTGTCGCCCATAGTGAATTCCCGCCCCTTTACAAGCGGAATTCCCATAGTGGCGAGGTAACCGGGGCCGACTTCGTTGAACTCCAGGACAGGCTCTTCGCCGGGGGGAAACGGAGAGCCATCCAAGTTAATGGGCGAATTAGAAAAACCGCGGCCAATGTAAAGCGGAGTGATATTGGCGAAGACAGCGGACTCAACACCGGGGAATGCCTGAACGCGCCTGATCAGCTCATCTTGAAAGGCCTTAGCACGCGGAGTGTCGTAACCCGAGCCGAACAAATCGACACCGGTGGTCAGCACGCCTTGCGTCGAAAATCCCGGACTCGAGGATTGAATTCCACGCAGGCTGCGAAGCAGTAGGCCGGCACCCACCAGCAAAACAAAACTGAGCGAGACCTGGACGAGAACCAAGGTCGAGCGCATCCAAGATTTACCTCGACCACCGACAACGCCGCCCATTTCGGTTTTCAGCGCGGAGGCGAGGTCAACCTTGCTGGTTTGAATCGCCGGCACCAGCCCGAAAAGGACCGTGGAGACCAGGCAAACAACCGTGCTCAGAGCGAGAACACGGAGATCAATTTCGCCCGGGAAATTAATCTGGACTCCGCCGAATGACGGGAAAAACAAGACCAGCAGGTGGCGGCACCAATTTGCGAGCAGAAGACCTCCTACCGCGGCAATTGCAGTAAGGATTAGCCCTTCGGTGAGAAGCTGTCTCAGCAATCGGGTACGTCCGGCACCCACGGCGAGCCGAACCGTCATTTCGTGACGGCGCTTGAATGACCTGACCAGTAATAAATTCCCGACGTTGGCGCAGGCGATCAAGAGGACAAAAACAACCACCGCGAGCATGATTCCGAGAGTCGGAAGCATGGACCCGGCGCCATTAAAAGGAGTTTGCCAGAGTGGCCAGAGTTTGATGCCGCGGCCGCGATTTGTTGTCGGATAAGCATCTTCAAGGCGTCGCGCAATGGCGGACAATTCGGATTGTGCCTGGGCGAGAGTCACTCTGGGCTTCAGGCGGACGAAAGATTCGACCCAGCGCGCACTGCGATCTTCCAATTTGTAGCCGCCAGTTTCAAAGACTTCCTCCATCGAGGCAGGGACCCAGAACTGCATTGCGTAGCCAACAAAGGTGCCGAAGAAGCCCTCGGGGGCGACGCCCACAATCGTGTGTTGGATGCCGTTAAGGCGCTGCGTTTTTCCCACAATGGCAGGGTCGCCGTTGAAACGATCTTTCCACACCCGGTAGCTGATCACCGTCACGGGATGAGCGTTGCGGCCCGTATCCTCCTCGGGCTGGAATCCTCGGCCAAGAACTGGGTGAACCCCGAGCGCGTCGAAATAATTTGCGGACACGATTTGACCCACGGAATTTTCAGCCCGGTCACCGATGCTGAGGGTGGTGCCCATGATCTTCCCGGTGATGAAGGATTCGATAAGCGTTGAGTTTTTCTGAAAATCGAGGTAATCGGGCCAGGAAACACCCTCCGTGCCAGTGGAGCCGCGAGCAGTCCCAGTGACGGCATACATTCTCTCCTGATAGGCGACTAATGGATAGGGCCGGAAGAGAATGCCCTCAATCCAACTGAAAACCGCGGCGTTGGCGCCGATTCCCAAGGTCAAGCAAAGGATGGCCAGGATGGAGAAGCCAGGGGAGCGGCGCAGCATTCGGAAACCGAAACGCAAGTCCTGACCAAGTTTTTCAAGGAATTGCCCACCCCAGATTTCGCGGGTGATTTGTTGGATGGTTATGCTGTTCCCAAAGTCGCGCTGAGCGGCGAAGCGAGCTTCGTTCTTGGAGACGCCGGAATTTATTTGACGCTCCAACTCCAAATCAAGATGGTCCTGTAATTCGCGATGGAGGTCTCCTTCTCTCTTATCCCGACGGTCAGCCATTTGAACCACCTCCGCCACTGCCCATCATGCCTGCCATGAGGGTGACATATCCACTGTAGACGCTCTACAGTCAAAAAGGTTACATCGGGTGTGGGACCATTGGCTGGAAGCCAGCGCTACACAGACTGCGCCGTAAAGTTTTTCCGTCGCAAAATTGATCGGAATGTGGATAGAATGTGCGCGATTCCCGGATATAGGAGAAACCATGAAAAGGAATGATGTGCTTTCCCTCGCGGTTCGTGCGGCGATGGTGTCCACAATGATTCTTGGCGTGATTGCGGTGCTGCCAAGCGCGGCGCAGGCGCCCAGCCTGTCGGATATGTACGCGCGGATAAAAGCGGAAGAAACGAACAACTCAAAAATTATGTGGATCATTCATGAGATTGCCGACGTGCATGGACCGCGCGTGACCGGCACACCCAACTTGAAGGGCGCGGACGATTGGGCTATTAAAACCATGACTTCGTTTGGATTGTCGAACGCACATCTGGAGCCGTGGACATTTCAACCGCCAAGCGCGGCGACACCTGTGGGCGGCTGGGACAATTTGCTTTTGCAGGCAGACGCAGTCTCTCCCTTTCATGGACAGTTGATGGTAAAGCCGCTGGCATGGACGCCCGGAACGAAAGGCCTGGTGACTGCGACTGTGGTCCAGATTACTCCCCCAGGTATGGGTGGCGGTGGTGGCGGATTCGGTGGGCGCGGTGGCGCGCAAACGCCTGCGGCCCCGGCTTGGGCCCCTCCGCCGATGCCTCCTGCGGCGGCACCGACGCCCCCGGTACCGCCGACGCACGCGGAGTTGGACGCCTACTTAAATTCCGTGAAAGCAAAAATTCGCGGGCACATCGTGATGGTCGGCAAACATGTGGAGGTGCCGGAGAATTTCTATCCCGCACCGCTTCGCCGGACGGAGGACGAATGGAAGGCGCAATTCGATCCTAACAATCCGAATATCGGGCGTGGCGGCCGCGGTCCGGCGCCGCAACTCGGCCCCGATCAAATGACAGGTGCTCAGGTAGCCCAAGCGGTAAATGAATTTCTGGTGGATAACGGGGCGTTGGTGCGCATAAACGATGCCGGCCGCGAGCATGGAATCATTATCGCGCAACAGAACAACAACTATGATTCGACGCGAGTGGTTCCAACGCTGGTAATGCGGAATGAGGACTACGGGCGCATCTCTCGCATCCTTGAGGATGGAACGCCCGTGACACTGAAGATCAATATTCTGAACCAGGAATATCCCGATGGAAAAACCTCGTACAACGCCATTGGCGAGATCCCGGGGACGGACAAGAAGGACGAGGTTGTCATGCTTGGCGGCCATTTCGATTCCTGGCATGACGCAACGGGAGCGACCGACAATGGGATCGGCTCCTCGATGATGCTGGAGGCGATCCGCATTCTGGCGGCGCTGCACGTGCAACCGCGAAGGACAATTCGTGTGGCCCTTTGGAGTGGAGAGGAAGAGGGGCTGCTCGGCTCATTGGCTTATGTAAAGCACCACTTCGGCAGCTTCGAGGAACCAAAGCCGGAGTTCACAAAGCTGGATGCCTATTTCAATATTGACTCCGGAACGGGCAAACCGCGTGGAGCGGGCGTGTTTGGCCCTCCTGCGGCGGCGGACATGGTTCGCGACGCAATGATGCCCTATCAGGATTGGGGATTCATGGGAGCGCGCGCGAGCGGCAGCCGCGCTACTGGAGGGACCGACAGTACTTCATTCAACAACGCGGGTCTCCCGGGAATTGGCTTGAGCCAGGATGCTTTCGACTATGGATCGTTCACCCACCATACCAACCTCGACACCTACGAGCGGATCTATGAGGAAGATGTGCGCGAGGGCGCTGTGGAAATTGCCTCGGCGGTCTATGCCATTGCCATGGCGGATAACATGGTGCCGCGGTTCTCAGCGGCGGATATGCCCAAGCCGGTTCCTGAACCGGGCCCGGGTTCGACTGCCGTGCCGCCAACACACAAGCTTGGAGGAGGAAGTCCTGCGGCCGGGAGAGGGGGGCGCGGTGCGACTCCGAAGGGAAACGGGGGAGCGAAATAATTACTCCTCGCAGAAACCATAATCCTTCAGGGGGTTGAGAACTCTGAAAGGTAGTCCATTTACGTTTAGGTCGGAGCCACGCCCCCGATCCCTAGAAACAGCGCTATTTACTCGTGATCGCTGAGTCAGGCTAAGTGCTGGAAGAGATAGATTCCGATGCGGTAAGCGGCGTAGTAGCCAAATGGGAAAAGTTCAAGCGAGTAATGTCCGCAGGGAAGCATGATCTCCTCATGCGGAACGTTTTGGCGGCGCAATTCTGAAAACATCTCCGCCGTGAATTCCGGCCAAAAACTTGGATCGTAGCGGCCGCCGATGGCCAGGAAGGGGCGGCCTGCTCCCTCAAGTTTGTGAAGGTACGGCATAGGGCTCACTGGCGACCAGTAATATCGCAGTTCCTCTGCAGTGATTTTTGTGCGCATGCCTTCCCAGACGTGCGCGGTGGTCATTCCAGTGCGCACTACTTCCCCGAAATAAGTTGAGACATGAAGGAAACCGCCGGCGCTCGCCAGAGGTTCGTGCGCCATGGTGATGCTTCCCACCGCGGAGCCGATGCTCGTGCCGACGATTCCCAACTTGTGATAGCCCTGCTGATTGAGCCACAGCAAGCAACGGCGCACATCTTTGACTGCCTGGCGGCTGGCTTGAAGCGTGAGTCCTATATTGGGGCCGACGAGATGATCCGCGCGCTCGTGTCCTGGGACGGCTCGGCGATCGTGATAGGGCATGCTGAGACGCAAAACGCTTATGCCCAGTCTGTTTAGCCATTTGCAGAGGACGACCTGCCCATGCCACTTGGCATTCCAATTCGGCAGGAGCACAACGGCAGGACCGGTTTTTCTTGCGGGAAAAAACCGGGCATGGACAAGATTATTTTCCTTCCAGTTCGACTCCACTGCACTCGTAAAGGTTAAGACGCGTTCTTTGTGGTGACCGACCAGAGTGGATTCCAAGCGGTAGTCTTCGGCAGGCGAAACGGCGAACCAGTCGTCGCTATGAGCAATCGTGCTCGGAACCCACTCCGCGAGGAACCCGCGCGGGTCAGGTTCATCGGCGCGGCCACCGATATGTTCGAGGCCCCATTCAAATGGAAATACGCGGCGGTTATCGTCGGTCGTCCACCGGGCATGTTCGTAGCGGCGAATTCTTGCTTCGAGCCAATTCATTTGCGTGGTCAGCCAGCCAGATCAGAGGCGTTGTGGAACCGGCCGATTGAATATATGGGTGTGATGTAAGTGTGTCAACGCGGCGGCCAAGGATGCCCGCGCTAATTTTGAAGGGATGCAGTCGAGTCGCAGACCTATCCGTTGCGATTGTTGTTCAGGCAATCGTCCCCCGGCGACCTTCCGGCAGTGAAATTGGTGTTAGGCATCGGGCACTACGTTGCGTGCGGCGCATTGAGGCGCGGCATCTCTTGTGGCACAGTGAATGAGTGATTGGGATTGGTGTATTCCTGGTTGGAACGTTTATCGGCAGCTTCCTGAATGTCTGCATACTGCGGATTCCCGCGGGAGAATCCATCGTGCTGCCTGCATCGCACTGCACCAAATGCCAAAAAGCGATAGCGCCCTACGACAATATTCCGGTGCTGAGCTGGCTGATCCTTGGCGGGAAATGCCGAAACTGCAAAGCGAAGATCTCTCCGCTTTATCCAGCGATTGAGCTGCTGACGGGCGTGCTATTTCTATTTTGCTATCTGTTGTTTGGCCTGAGCTTGGATACCGTAAAGTGGGCCACGCTTTCGGCGCTGTTGATCGTATTAACCGCGACCGACATCCGCGAGCGCATTTTGCCAAACGCGGTGAATCTGGTAGGGTTTTTGATTGGGTTATTGCTGAGTCTGTTCACGATGCCGTCCGATGGGGCGGCGCTGTGGCTATCCAACAAGATATTCGACTTCCCTCCCCCGCGGCCGGTGATTTCATTGGTTGACGCATTGCTCGGATCGCTGGTGGGCGCCGGCTTGCTGTGGATTGTCGGCGAAGGATATTTCCGACTGCGCGGGCGTGAAGGCATGGGATTTGGAGACGTGAAAATGATGGGCATGGTGGGCGCATTCTTGGGAGTGAGGCGCACGTTGCTCACCGTTCTGTTCGGCTCGGTGCTGGGAAGCTTTATCGGAATCGCGCTGGTTCTTGCAGCACGCAAAGGACGAGATTACGAGTTGCCCTTCGGGGCATTTCTGGCCGCGGGATCTTTGCTCGTGATTTATTTCGGAACACCTCTATTGAACTGGTATCAATCACTCTTGTACGGCCGATAGATCGATCGGGGATGGACGAGGAAATGCTGGCAGCCGCAACCAATTCGATTCCCTGGTCGCTCTGGATTCTCGGCGGCGTGGGCTTTCTGGTCATCGTCTGCGGACTTGCGTTTGCAATCATGACGGCAACTAGAAGGTATGTGCATTCCTCAGGAAAGAAGCAGGAGCCGGACGCGATCGCTCCGCGCCCGAATGCGGAGGACCCAAACGCCTTCATGGCCGCGTCCATGCAGGGAGTGATCCAAAAGCTGCGAGAGCAGGAAAAGGAGTTGGAGCTGCTCCACCAGCGCGAGCGAGAACGAGCTCAGCAGACGGAACGCTTGAGCGATGCGGTCACAAGCAATATGCCCTCCGGGCTCCTGCTGGTGAACTCTTCGGGGCTGATTTCGAGCGCCAATCCCGCGGCGGAGACAGCACTGGGGATTCGGTCACTTCCCTTCCGGCGCTACACCGAAGTGTTTGGGCCGGAATCGCGCGTGGCGGCGATGATTGACGTCTGCCTGCAACAAGGTGAGACATTCCGGCGCGAAGAAGTGGAATACACCACACCCTCGCGCGAATTCCGGCAACTTGGCGTGACCATCTCTCCCATTACCAACAAGCCGGGTGAAATTTCCGGGGCACTCTGCCTGTTAACGGATCTGACGGAGCTGGCCGGCCTGCAAAAACAAATTCAAATGAAGGAAAGCCTGGCTGCACTGGGTGAGCTTTCCGCAGGTATCGCCCACGAATTCAAGAATGCTCTGGCGACAATTTCCGGCTACGCGCAGATGATTCGCGCCGAATCGCGTAAGGGGGAAACCTGGGAGAACGCCGATCGAATCCTTGAACAAACTCGCGCCATCACTCACGTGGTCACGGAGTTTTTGAAATTTGCGCGGC
>DATNHU010000018.1:0-8103 GCA_035604795.1 Candidatus Limnocylindrales bacterium | reverse complement strand
GGACGGCCCCCCACCCCGGCTTCTGCGGCATGATCGAGCACACCTCGAAACGACGCAAAGCGGCAAACGTTTAAAGAACGGAAAAAAGCGAATATCGAACTGCCCCAATACCCATTCCTAAGAAGTTTTTTCACAGCTTCTGTGCGAGCGCGCACCACGGGCCTAGAGGGGTGTATCACTTTTCCCCGCTCTGTAACCATACCCGTCAACGCCGCTATCTAGTCGGCTGGCTCGTGATTTCGCGGGTAAACTCAAATGCCGGAAGTGCGGGCAAAGTAACCACTTCCGCACTCACATGCACCAAACCTGTGCAAATCCCGGAGTTGACAAAAAGTTAACCTGGTTCGGCAGCGAAAATCAAAGCTCTCAAAAGTCATACGTAACTTGCTGTAAACACAAGCTTTAGAAAAATATTGAGTTGGCAGCAGAAAAGCACCATTTGTGTGCTTAAGGAATAACAAGAAAAACCTTATGCGCTTTCCACAGACATTTCCACAGATAACAAAGGGGATATGGACTTATTAGGAGGACCCTATTGCCACGATTCTGGCTCTCTTCGAGGCCAAAACAGGAGCTTTTCGCATTACGATGAGAGGAACAGCATGACGGCGCCATGGCCCGTGCGCATTCACTTTACTCATGAAACTACATATGTTTGAAGTCGGCGGGCAAGCGATTCGGGCACATCAGCTTCAAGGCGCATCGAGGAATCCTCCACGGCGGAATGGGTCACGCGGCCAAGTGCATGCACCAGGGCAAGATTCCGCCCATCGGTGAGCGGGACATTCAAGCGCAACCGCACCAGCGCGTCAATCGGCATGGCCACATCAATTCGTTCCAATAATTCATTCAGCCCTGTGGATTTGAGCGCTGAAACCAAAACTTTGTCGCCTCGGGAAGCTGCAAGTTCTTCCAGCTGTTCTTTCGGCAGGCGATCAATCTTGTTGTACACAACCAGTCGCGGGCGGCCATTGACGCCAATATCGCCCAGCACTTTTTCCACTTCGGCATCTTGCTCGGCATGCTGCGGATTGGAAACGTCGGTCACGCGCAAAAGCAGCGAGGCTTCCTGGACTTCTTCGAGCGTTGCGCGGAAGGCAGCAATCAACGCGGGAGGGAGGGCGCGAATGAATCCCACGGTATCGGAGACCAACACTCGCCGCCCCGACGGGAGGCGAACAGCGCGAATCGTGGGATCGAGCGTTGCGAACATTTTCGGCGAGACCAGGACCCCCGCGTGGCTCAAGGCATTAAACAAAGTGGATTTTCCCGCGTTCGTGTATCCCACCAGCGCCACGGTGCCGAGCGGCACTGCCTGACGCTTTTCGCGGCGCAAAGAGCGCTGTTTCCGCACCATCTCAATACTTTTTTGTATGCGGCCTACTCGATCTCGAATTCTTCGCCGGTCTGTTTCCAGTTTTTGTTCGCCAGGGCCCCGCGTGCCGATCCCGCCGCCAAGACGCGATAGCTCGGTTCTCTGGCCTGCCAGCCGCGGGAGAAGGTAATTCAGCTGGGCAAGTTCCACTTGCAACTGCCCTTCCCGGCTGCGCGCGTGGCGCGCAAAAATATCCAGGATGAGCTGGGTGCGGTCAATTACGCGGCGGTCGGTAAGCGTGCGCTCAATGTTTCTCTGCTGCGTGGGCGTCAGGTTCGCGTCAAAAATCACCAGGGGCGCATTGTGCATTCGCGCCTCGATTTCGATTTCTTCGAGCTTGCCTCGACCCACAAGGGTGGCAGGATCCGGAGCATCCCGCATCTGCAGGACAGAGCCGGCCACGTCCGCACCCGCGCTACGAGCCAGTTCGCACAACTCTGCGAGCGACTCGCGCTCCGCTTGTGCAGGCTCCATTCCCGGCACCCGCGCGGGGCGCTTGCGGCCCAACCCCACAAGCAACACGCGTTCGCGGTTCTCTGTTCTCTGAAGCGTTCTCATGCCGCTTTCATGATACTACGCTGAAGCGCTATCGCCCGGCCCCGGCATGGTTTGCGGATTCATAGCCTTCTCCCAGCTCTTCGCGCAAATGCTGCAAGGCTTGTCGCATGATTGCGCGGTCCTCGCCAAACCCCTCCAGCCAGTGCACGCCCTGCTCTTTTCGGAACCAGGTTATTTGCCGCTTAGCGTAGCGCCGCGTTGCCTGTTGGATGGCCGACACGCAATGGGGCAAATCGCATTTTCCCTCGAGGTGGGAGCGCAAATCGCCGTAGCCAATAAATGAAAATGGCTTGCTCGTGGCGGGAATCCCATGCCGGATCAGCGTGCGCACTTCGGCGAGCCAACCGCGATCCATCATTTCAATTGTGCGGCGTTCGATGCGCTCATACAGGGCCGTCCTCGGTGGCATCAGGCCAATTTTCACGGGGCGAAAGCCCTCCAGACGGGCCCGCTCACCCTTATGCACTTCCGTGATGGGCTTGCCCGAAAGCACACAGATTTCGATGGCGCGAATTAATTTGGGCATGTCGCCTGCAGCGATTCTCCCGGCGGCCGTGGGATCCATACGAGCCAGCACGCGGTGCAAATACCCTGGCTTGTTGCGCTCGGCACGCGCTCGTAGCTGTGCCCGCAACACCTCAGAGCGCACGGGTAATTCCGCCAATCCCTCAAGCAGTGCCCGCAGATAAAGCCCCGTCCCGGCCGTCAGCAACGGAAGACGTTTTCGCTGACGCAAGTCGTTCAGAGCCCCGATTGCGCGCTCCCGATACTCCCCCGCAGTAAACACTTCACTGGGCTCGAGGATATCAATCAGGTGGTGAGGAACGCGCCGCATCTCTTCTTGTGTGGGCTTAGAGGTTCCAATATCAAATCCCCGATAGACTTGCGTCGAATCGCAGACCACGATTTCCCCATTCAATTGCTCGGCCAGCCAAACGCCAAGCGTAGATTTGCCGGAAGCCGTTGGTCCCACTATCGCGACGAGTGGCGCCGCTTCCGGTCCACCAGATGGGTGCAACGGAGAAACTTCTGGTGCTGTGTTCACTGAGTCAGTCATCATAGAATTTTCCATAAACGCAGAAGCAAGAAAACGATCGCAGTGAACCCCAACAGAATCAGACCCAAGATTTGATTACGTGTCGGTTTCACAGTGGAGTGTTAATGGGCAAATTATAAAAATAAATAAAACGCAATTCGATATATGGGCCGGAAAAGGCGGGAGGGAGAGGCTCGAAGGGGCTCGACGCGCGTATGGACGACATGGCGGCGCGATCCAGCGGCAGCTTTCCTGAGGTTCGCTCCAATTCTGGATCTTCAGCGATTACCGTACCATCCCTGTAAATCTTGAACTTCAAGCTTACGATTCCCTGGTCGCCCATGATCGCGGACTCCGGCATGATTGCGAACCAGTTCCGCTTGACACTCACATATACTCGATCTAAATAGCTTCGAAAGTCCACCCCTTGGGTGTCGGTAAGCATCTGCAGCCCAGCCCCTGCCTCACCTTGGCCACCGCCACCGCCGCCTGGAAATCCTCCGCCGCCGGGACGGGCTCCGGGAATTCGCCCCTGCGAAGCTATGCTGGGTCCTGCGCCACCCGAACGCTGGACATCCGAGAGAGACTGCTCGATGGACCGTCCCGCGGAAAATTTCGGCAGCTTGAGGCCGTTCGGATTCAGGTTGGGAGTCTGAACTGGTTCAAGCGTCGGCGTTGGCTTCACAGGCTCAGGCTTGGGCGGAGTAGCGACAACCGGATTGGGCGAAGTCGCAATACTGTCCTTGGGCGGCTGGTCGCGCACCACTGCGGGCGGAGCTATGGGATCGGGAGATGGGGATGGCGTTGGCGGAGCCAGTTGCCGGATTACTTTCGGATCAATGTGAATTGCCGGGCTCTTCGGCTCAACCTTGGGCCGGGGAGCAAGGGCGCTTTTCAAGTCAGGCGGCATATAGAGATCGCCGAGAGAGTGCGCCGCGGAAATAATTTCCGCTTGCGTAGGCTGGCGCGGGGAAAATAAGGTCGGAATCAAGAACAGTATCAGTATAGCAACGGCGTGAAGAACAGCCGAGGCGCCGCGCAGCACCCACCGCTCTTCGTCTCGAAGACCGCGCGGGGTGCTTGAAAGTAAATTCACTTCGCCGGTCGTCATGACGTCCGGCTCGAGAACGTCGGGCATTTCAGCTGGATGAAGCATCGGATGCGGGCGCTCCTCGACTTCAGGAAGGCGGGCATCCTTGGGCACGGCCACGTGTGCGCCAAGCACAGTCAAAGGGACATGCGTTGGGATCGTGTGCGCGGTGTCCAGCGCATGCACGGGCATATCGCGCGGAATAATCAATCGTGCGGAAAGCACATCCAGCGGCATATATGCGGGAATGTTGGATCGGACATCCAAGGGAGTCGCGGGATAATCGGCGGCCACGACAGTGCGAGTGTCGAGTTCGGTCTTGCGCCTGCGGCCTGGTGCTGCCCCGTCGTTCGCGGGCAAGCGCGCGCCATTTGGAATCAGGATTCGATTGATCATGCTCTTTGCAACCGATCGCCCTTCAACGGACACATCTTCGCCCCACCCTCTTCATCGCCCCGGCGATGGAGACACAAACTCACTTAGTTGGACGCGCTTGCCATGTTCGAGGATGCTCGCCGCAACCCTCGCGGCCAATTCAAGCGCTCGCCGGCCCGCGGCACCATCCACACGCGGATTTTGCCGCGTCCGCACAGCATTCAAAAACGATTCTAATTCGGCTTTCAGCGGCTCTTGCGGCTCGGTAGTGAGCTTTTCAAATTCAAAGTCCGGCTGCGGACCGGGTTGCTTCACGCGCACGCGCAACGCGTCCTGACGGGTGTAATCCAGCGAAACGTATTCGTGCTCCTGGAAGAAACGCATCTTCCGCACGCGTTCGGTGGAGACGCGGCTGGCGGTCACGTTCGCGACGGCTCCAGACTCAAACTCCAACCGCGCGTGTGCGATATCCACCTTGCCCGAAACCACTGGAATGCCCACGGCCTTCACGTCCATTACTTTTTCGCCCACCAGCGCCAGCAAAATATCCAGGTCATGAATCATCACGTCGAAAATCACGTCCACATCCAGGCTTCTCGGGGTAAAGACTCCGAGCCGGTGGACTTCAAAAAACAACGGCCGGTTCATGATGGCCTCAGCAGCGACCACGGCCGGATTGAATCGCTCGAGGTGCCCGATCTGCAACACCCGTTTCGATACATGCGCCGCGGCAATCAATCCGTCCGCTTCGCTGAGCGAGGCCGCCATCGGCTTTTCAACCATAACGTCCAGGCCCTGCCCCAGCAGCGTGCAACCAATGCTTTCGTGCAACGCCGTTGGGACAGCGACGCTTACGGCATCCACGCGCCCAGGCAGAGCTTCAATGCCGGGCAGCGCCACGATCCCAAATTCAGCTGCAACGCTTGCGGCACGGGCGGGATCAGTATCCACGATGCCGACAAGTTCAGCTTGTGGAAGCTGGCTGTAAACGCGCGCGTGGTTCCGCCCAAATTCACCAACGCCCACAACTGCCACTCGAATGCGCGGCGCGGTCACCTTTTCACTCCAGAACTTGCCACTCCTCCGCTCCCAGTTTGCGCTGCCAGCGTCGCCGCGGGCTCAAACGCCTGAATGGCAATCCCGGCCTCATCCGCTGCCGAGATGAGCTGAGTCCGGTCAAACAACAACGTCCTGTAGGCGTCCACCGCCAGGGCCGTGGCGTGGAACCTCTTCATGAATTCGATGGTCGGCAGGCCCACCACGGGTACATCGAAGCGCATGTCCTGATTGGGCTTGCTCACCTTGATGACCGTCAGATCTTCGCCGCCCGTGATGCGGGCCGCGCGCTCGATGATTTCGTCGGTCCCCTCCATGGCTTCCATGGCCACGCAAGCGCGATCACGCACGACGACCGTTTGACCCAAATCCATTGAGGCGATATGCCGCGCCACGCCCAATCCGTATTCCATGTCGGCGGCTTCGCGCTCGTCTGGCTTGCGTCGCGTCAACACTCCAGGCTGCGGCACAAGTGGCTTCAAGAACGCGGTCGAATCCACCAGCTCAATTCCCTCAGATTCGAGAACGCGCGCCACGGCGCCAATCAAGGAATCCGTGTTCTTGCGCGGCAGAGTGAGCAGCAATTTCGAAAATCGCCAGTCCGGACGGATGCTGAAAATCTTGTTGTGCTTCACCTGTCCGGCCATCACCGCGCGCGTGACGCCTTCTTTATGCAGAAGATCGATCGTGCGTCCCAGTTCGCCCAACCCCACCCAGTGAAGCCGTCTGGCAGTCTTCTCTAGCTCGGGTGAAGCTTCCTCGCGCAGGGCTATCACGGCCATTTCAATGCCCTGGCTCCGTGCGCCCTCCAGCACCAGGAATGGAAAGCGGCCATTGCCGGCGATGAGTCCCCATTTCGCGGAGTGAGTTTCAACTGGCGAGTTGGATGGGGTTGGTATGCCCATGGCGGCCCCCTATTTGACGAGACCGCGCTCGACCGCTTCTATGAATGCTATCAGTTCTTGGACGTCTGCCGACCCATTCAGCGTTTCACGCATGCGCCCCACCGCTTGGGAGGTGTTCAACTTGGCGCGCAACAACAGGCGATACGCCTTCTCAATCTCCGCCATGCGTTCGGGCGAAAATCCCCGGCGCTCCAGCCCTACCTTATTCATCCCCAGGCAATGTGTGTTGCGCTCGCTGACCACCAAACCGAATGGCGGCACATCCTGAGTGACAACTGTAAACCCGCCGACATAAGCGTATCGCCCGACGCGGCAGAATTGGTGGACGGCGCTGAACGCGCCAATCGTGGCGTAATCCTGGATGGAGACGTGTCCGGCAAGTGTCGCGCTGTTCGCAAAAACCGTGCTGTCTCCCACTTGGCAGTCGTGCGCGATGTGGGCATAAACCATGAAGAGGTTGTGACTGCCAATGGTTGTGGTTCCGGAGCCGTGGCCTGTGCCGCGGTTTACGGTCACGCCTTCACGGAATTGATTGGCGTCACCGATAACTACATGGGTGCGCTCGCCAGCGTATTTCAAATCCTGAGGGTCTCCCCCGATGGAACAGAAAGAATGGAAGACATTGTTTTTTCCAATGCGCGCTGGGCCGCGCACCACCGCGTGCGGCATCAATTCGCAGCCTTCCCCCAGTTCCACATCTTCGCCCACGATGGCGAACGCGCCAATTTTCACGCCATCGAACAGCTTGGCGTTGGGTGCGACCATCGCTCGTGGATCTATATGGACGCCCGCAGTCCTGTGAATAGCTTCGGTTATTCTGGTTTCACTCATTGGCAACTGCTATCCCCGGTAGGGCCTTTACGCCCGGACTTGCTTACCCTGTTCAACCCGATTAAGCGCAGAAAATCTCGTTCATTTGTTTGCCTGCGTAGGCTCTCGATCCACCATCTTGCACATCAAAGTCGCTTCGGCGGCCATCTCTCCATTCACGTGCGCTTCGCCCTGCAGCTTGCAGAAATCTTTTCGATAATTCAGGACCTTTACCTCGATAATGAGCTGGTCTCCAGGCACCACGGGCCGGCGGAATCGCCCATTGTCCACGGCCACGAAGTAGAGCAGCTTCTTGTCGCGGTCCGGAATCTCGAGCAGGATCAGCAGCCCACCGGTCTGCGCCATCGCCTCTATGATGAGCACGCCAGGCATTATGGGTTGCCCAGGGAAGTGCCCCTGGAAAAAGCCTTCGTTAATGGAGACGTTCTTCACCCCCACGATGCGTTTTAACCGCTCGATCTCGAGGATGCTGTCCACCATCAGAAATGGATAGCGATGCGGCAGCAACTTCTGAATTCCATTTGTGTCCAAAATCATTTCGATTTCTCCACTGAGCGCTGAGCCAGCATTTGTTAAATATGGCAACCCGCCTGACCTGGCGCGCCCTGGACATCCACCGACCAAATCAAGGAATTATACGCGATGCGCTCTGTCGGCGCAGGCCTATTCGCCCCCGGGAAGGTCGGCGGGAATCATCGCCCTTTATCCCCGGAAAACACCGCCGGGTGTATACTTCCCGCCAGCCGAGAGACCAAAATTGAACACCCGGCAAAACTGAGGAGATACTTAATGCGACGATTTTCCCTGTTTTTTGTAATTGCACTGGCGATGGTGGCCTCCACTGGATTGGTGCTGCAGTCCCAAACCGAAGGGCCTT
>DATNHU010000017.1:0-2966 GCA_035604795.1 Candidatus Limnocylindrales bacterium | reverse complement strand
GCGTGGGAATGCCGAAGGGAGGTGTTCCTTGTTTGATTTGCGCGCGAAGAACGCCACCCTGGCCCGCGAGCAGGGCTAACCCCACGAAAATGCACAAGCTGACGCGCTTCCAACTCACGAAAACACCCCCAGTTTGAATCTGTTAGGCAACAAGTAAAAAACATACTAACATGCGGAACACACTGCTCGGACGGGGCATCGCGGGGCGTTGCCTAAACTGCACCGTTGATGGGGCGTACGGATAATACGACGCCAGGCAAATCAGGCGCATCTTAAGGTGGATGGCCAGGGGGGTAGGCATGATGAGTTGGAACTCAACGATGGGCAGGTTGGCGGCAGTCACCTCCGCGATACTATTGCTCGGGGTCGGCCTGGAGGCACAGGCGCCCGAGGGGCCTCAGAGTGCTTCACCTCCCCAGACAAACCCGGCGCCCGCGCCAAAGCCGGCTGCGCCTCAGCAAAAGCCCCAGGAAGGCGGCGTGACCATTTCCCTCGAAGTGCCCGTCGTGACGCTGGACGTGGTCGCCACAACCTCCGACGGCGGCATTATTACCGGACTGAAAAAAGAGAACTTCCGCATCCTGGAAGATGGCGTGCCGCAATCCATCACCAACTTTGGCGCCGGCGATGCCCCGATCACCATGGTTGTTTTACTGGAATGGAGCAACATCGCGAATGGTTGGTTTGGCTATCAGGCGAAGTATTGGGCGGATGCGCTGTTCCCCAGTCTCAAGCCGCAGGATTGGGTCGCACTGGTGACCTTTGACATGAACCATCGCCTGGAGGTGGACTTCACGCAAAACAAAGACGAAGTTCGCAACGCCGTCTACCAACTCATGTTCCCAGGCTTCAGCGAATCAAATTTGTTCGATGCCCTGCTCGACACCGTGGACCGGCTGAAAGATGTGAAGGGGAAGAAGTCCGTGCTGGTCTTGGCGAGCGGCAGAGATACCTTTTCCAAACACAACCTGGATCAGACCATCAAGCAGCTCCGTCAGACCGACGTCACGATCTTTGCCGTGGGCGTGGCCAAACCCCTTGAGAACTATCTGGAGATGCATCAAAGGTTGGGCGGGTCCAGGGAAATGACCTTTCTTCAGGCCGAAAACCAGTTGAAGACTTTCTCGCAGATGACCGGAGGCATGTACTGGTTTCCGCAGTTCGACGGTGAAATTCCGACCGATATGCGCTCGCTTACGGAATTCCTGCGCCACCAGTACAGCATCACCTATACGCCGACGAACCACGCCGCCGACGGAAAATACCGCAAGGTCAAGGTCGAATTGGTGGCCCCGGATGGCAGCCCGTTTGCGATCACCGACAAAAAGGGCAAGAAACAGAAGATCGTGGTCTACGCTCGCGAAGGTTACCAGGCGCCCAAGGGCGGCGTCGGCGACTGAGCCGCTCGCCTGAACTTAATAGCCGCGGGAAAAATCCACGCGATTCACCAATTCGCGGCCATCGAACCACCGCTCCAACTGCTCCATCAGCAGTGAAGTCTCCCGCTCCCACAGCCGGTCGCTGGTCGCGCTCGTGTGCGGTGTGATCAACAGATTCGGTGCTTTCCACAACGGACTCTCCGGCGGGAGCGGTTCGCTGGCGGCCACATCGATAGCCGCGCCACCCAGCTTTCCTTCCTCAAGCGCCCGAAGCAGGGCCGCTTCGTCCAAGAGCGAGCCGCGCGCGACGTTGATCAGCCTTGCACCCGGCTTCATCAGCGCGATCTCTTTCGGCCCGATCAAGTGCCGCGTTTCCGGTGTTTCCGGCGCGGCCAGCACTACGAAATCGGCCCGCGGGAGTGCAGCCGCCAATTCCTCTGCCGGCATAATCCTGTCAGCCAGCGGGGAGTCTTCCTTCCCGGAACGGCGCACGCCCCAAACGCGCATGTCGAACGCTCTGGCGCGGCGCGCCAATTCTTTCCCGATGGACCCGAAGCCGATAATGAGGAGCACTTGCCCATTCAGCTCGGTTAGATGTTGCGGCAGGTCCCAGAGCGTCTGCTGGCCCCACTGAGCGCGGTCCTGCTGGCGCACGGAATCCGGGATATTCCTGGCCAGGGCCAGCATCAGCCCGATGGCGTGCTCTGCCATGGGTACGGCAAAAATGCCGCGGGGGTTGGTTACCACCACGCCTGAATCGCGCAACTCCGGATACATCAATTGCGCCACGCCGGCGGCCGTGGAATGAATCCACTTCAGCCGTTTGGCATCCTTGAGTTGCTCCGGCCGGAGCGAGTAGCCAATGAAAATATCCGTGTCGGGCAATTCCTCAGCCAGGCGCGTGTAATCCGGCAGGTGAATAACGCGCATTCCTGGCCAGCGCGTGCGGATCGCCCTGGCCATGGAAGGTTTCGGCCGCCATTCGGTGAACGCATGCCAAACGCAAATCGTCAGCTTGGTTTCTTCGGGTGTGCTTCGTTGTACGTTCATCGTGCAAAAATCCATTCGTGCTTAGAGCGGAGGCTGAGATCCTTCGGCCCTAAAATCAGGGGCTACAGGATGACACAGATTTGAACCTTGCGCCGCTCTGGGAGTGATCCTCGGCCAGGTCCCTCCATTGCGGGTTTGCGGACTCGATCAACGCGACTTTCCTGGTGCGAAGCCAGCCCTTGATCTGCTTCTCGCGCTGAATCGCTTCTCGAATATCCCCGAAGGACTCAAAATAGACGAGTTTGAATAAATTGGATTTCTGCGTATAACCTGGAATGAGTTTGGACTTGTGTTGCAAAACTCTCTTTTCAAGATCGTTCGTTACGCCCACATACAACATCCTCGATACATTGCTCATGATGTAGACGCAGTAGCTTTTCTCCAAGGAAACACCCCGCGTTTTCCACGAAAAAACCCCACGACGCTGTCATCCTGAGAGCCGATTCTGATCGGCTCGAAGGATCTCAACTCTTCTCTAGCTCCGAACAGAAATGGAAACAATCACCTCATCCCGCGTTTTAATTTTACGCCCCGATT
>DATNHU010000016.1:0-4142 GCA_035604795.1 Candidatus Limnocylindrales bacterium | reverse complement strand
CGAAGCTCGGCCACGGCGCGTTCCAGCATTTTCGAGTACAGGTCAAAGCCCACGGCATTGATGTGGCCGTGCTGCTGGCCGCCAAGCAAGTTGCCCGCGCCGCGCAGCTCCAAATCGAGCGCGGCAATGCGGAATCCGGCGCCAAGTTCGCTGAATTCTTTCAGCGCGGCCAACCGTTGGCGGGCCAGTGGCGTCAGAGTTTGGTCTTGAGGCACCAGAAGATAAGCATAGGCGCGCTGGTTGGACCGGCCCACCCTGCCCCTTAATTGATAAAGTTCCGAGAGGCCAAGACGATCCGCTCGATTGATGATGATGGTATTGGCGCCGGGAATGTCCATCCCGTTTTCAACGATGGTGGTGGAGACCAGGACATCAGCTTCATCGTGCATGAACTTGAGCATCACCGACTCGAGTTCTCGCTCGCCCATTTGGCCGTGGCCAACCACGATTCGCGCTTTGGGCGCCAGCTTCTGAACCAGGGCGGCAATTTCAAAAATGGACTCGACTCGATTGTGAATGAAATAGACCTGCCCTTTGCGCTCCAACTCCTCCTCAATGGCCCGCCGCACCAGCCCTTCCTCAAAGGAAGCAACCACGGTCTGAATGGCCAGGCGATCTTTGGGCGGAGTTTCAATGACGCTGAGATCCCTCAAGCCCATCAAGGACATGTGCAGCGTCCGTGGAATGGGCGTGGCGGAAAGCGTAAGAACGTGAACGTCCTTCCGCAACTCCTTCAGCCGTTCCTTGTGGGCCACGCCGAAGCGCTGCTCTTCGTCCACGATTAAGAGGCCCAGGTCTCGAAACTGAATGTCCTTGGAAAGCAACCGGTGCGTGCCGACCACCAGATCCGCCTCGCCGGATTCAATCGAAACCAGAGATTTTTTCTGTTCGCGCGCGGTGCGAAACCGGCTGAGCATTTCAATTTTCACCGGGAATGCCGCAAACCGGCGGCGCAAAGTTTCGTAGTGCTGGAAAACCAGGACCGTGGTCGGCGCAAGAATGGCCACCTGCTTGCCATCCATCACTGCTTTGAACGCGGCGCGCATGGCGATCTCGGTCTTGCCGTAACCGACATCGCCGCACAACAGTCGGTCCATGGGCACCGGCCGTTCCATGTCCCGCTTCAAATCGGCGATGGCGGTAATTTGATCGGGAGTTTCTTCAAACTCGAAGGCATCTTCAAACTCCTTCTGCCACGGAGTGTCCGGAGGAAAGGCGTGAGCACCGCTCAACTTGCGCGAGGCATACAAGCGAATCAGCTTGTCGGCCATATCCTTGAGCGACTTTTTGACCTTCGCTCTTCGCGCCGTCCAGCCCGTGCCCCCGAGCCTGTCCAGCGTAGGCGCGGTGCCTTCCATCGCGCGGTAGCTTTGGACCAGGTCCATGCGCGCCAGCGGGACATAAAGCTTGGCGTCATCGGCGTAACGCAGCAGCATGAATTCGCCCGTGGCGCTGTCCGTCGCAAGCTGGCGCAGGCCTTCAAATTGGCCGATGCCGTGATCCACATGCACCACGTAGTCTCCAGCCTTTAACTCCGCGAAATCGCCGAAGAATTTGGCGGTCTTGGCATGCGGTCTGGCGGGTCCCGCTCCATGAGAATCGAATAGATCGCCCGTTCCGTAGATAGTCAGGTGACATTCAGGAAAAATGACACCTTGGTCGAGAGGCGTGCGCGCCAGGACCAGCGCGGGCACCGAACCTGCAGTAGATTCTTCCGCCAGGCGCGTGCCGGTTGGCGTCTCCTCAACCTCCGCCAACTGGTAGGCCATTTCATACTCGTGGCACAGATCCGCCAGCCGCTCGAGGTCGCCCAGCGTTGCGGCGGAAACAATCACACGCTCGCCTTCGGAAATGCGCGACCGTGATTCAGCCATGAAGGCGGCGACGTTGCCGTGGTAGCTCTGCGTGGGCTGCGAAAGCATGTGCCGCGCCGCACTCCCGGGCGATTCGAGAGCCAAATGCTCCAGAAGCAGGCGCTGTTGGCGCAAGAGTTCCGTGCGCCAATCTCCAAAATTAAAAACAAAGGCCTCAACTAGCTCGGATCTGGAATTCTGGTCGGCGCTCTCAGCGATCCGCCTGGCGAATAATTCCGCGGCATCTTCCAGCACAGTTGGTTCGTCCACGATTACCAAAGGCCTGGGAACCAGGTCAAAAAGCGACAGATCGCCCCACCTTTTATGCGCGTTGCCGCCTTCTCCGTTTTCGGCAGGAAAATCAGCTTCGGGCGAAGAGTGAGCAGTTTCCAAAAGCGGAGGAAGCGCCACGCGCAAGATAGGGTTCACCGATCGCTGCGTGTCAGGATCAAATTCTCTCAGAGACTCGACCGTGTCGCCCAGTAGCTCGATTCTTACCGGGCGCGCCGCTTCCGGCGGGAAGACGTCCACAATCCCGCCGCGGAAGGCATATTGCCCCGGCATTTCCGCCATTTCCGCGCGGATGTATCCGGTCGATTCAAGATGACGGGTCAGGTCTTCCAGTGGAAGTTCTGCATGCTGTTCCACTGTGAGGGCCAGGTTCGCATAGCTTTCGGGAGCGTGGTAACGCAACATCGCGGAGCCGACCGGCGCCACCAGGACTTGCGCCTGCCCTGAAACAAATCGCCATAGGGCCATGGCCCTGGTTTCCAGAATTTCAGGATGGGGAGGCAGCGCGCCCCAGGGAAGCGCGTCCAGCGCGGGGAGAATCACCACTTGGGAAGCCTCGCTGGCGGTAGCAGCGCGGGTGAAATACCTTGCAGGCTCAAGCACGGCTTCGGCGCGGGCCGCCGAGGCAACTAAGACGATCGTCGGCCTGCGGAGCGCCGCGGAAACTTGCGCGGCAACAATTGTCCGCGCCGGATCAGTCAAGCCATCCAGCAGCGATTCCTTTGCGCCGCGGCGAAGGTCCTCAATCGCCGCGTCTACAGCAGGGTGCCGGACGACCCGCGAATAAAGCTCATCAACAGAGGCAAGGATCATTTGCTTGGAAGGTGTTGCCGCGAATCCCCATTGCGTGAATAAAGAAAACGCGAGGCCTGCACACGCGCCGCCGCAATCCATATTACCACGCGAGGTGGCCACCATGATTTTAGGGGCGGGTGGTCGTTCACCGCTACCAAACCTACTCGGTCAAAGAAGCCGATGCCGTCATCCAATCAGCCCGGTTGCCGAGCAATAATTGGTCCATAAACGTCAATGAACTTTCGAGGCGGGAGCGGAGGCAGAGGTCGAGACTTGGCCTAGGCGCAAAGCTTCATTGGAATCTTGAAGCGCGTGAACCTTATCTCCTTTATGCAGATAGGCATCGGCGCGATTACGAAACGAAAGACCATCCGTAGGATCCAGGCGAATAGCCTCGGTGAAGTCCTGAATGGCAAGACCGTAGTCTTTCTGATGGAAGTAGACAACGCCGCGATTATTAAACGCCTTAGCGAAACGAGGCGCAATTCGAATGGCTTCGTTGTAGTCTCCTATGGCGCGCTCGTGGTCTCCCAAAGCTTCGTACGCCAGGCCACGATTATTGATCGCCAGGACGTCTTTCGGGTTCAGGCGAATGGCTTCGTTGTAATCCTGCACTGCCCGGATGTGATCTCCAGCGGTATTGTATGCGACGCCGCGGTAGTTGAACGCAACTGCATAGTTCGGATTAAGGCGAATGGAAACGCTACAGTCTTCAATTGCGCGGGCCTGATTACCCATTACATGGAAGGCGAGGCAACGATTGCTGAATGCAATGGCTGATTTTGGCGACAAACGGATCGACTGGTCAAAATCCTGAATGGCGCGATCAATTTCGCCCTTTGAATAGTAGGCCAAGCCGCGGTTGTTGAGGGCCACTGCGTCATTTGGATTGTGTTTTAGTACGAAGTTGAAGTCCTGGATAGCTCGATCGTGTTCCCCTTTGGCGTTGAATGCCAAACCGCGGTCGTTGTACAACCTATAATAGTTGGGGTCAGCTTCAATCCCCAAATTGAACTCCCGGATTGCGCCGTCGTAATCACCATTTTTGTATAGACCTTTACCGTAGCCATCGAAATAGCCTGCCTTGAATTGGGCGCATCCAGAAAAGCAAGTCGAGAAAATGACCGCAAGGATGAAGACGGGAACCCCTCGGAGAACCTCATGGATCAACCGTCCGGGCCACAACATGGTACGGGAGCATAC
>DATNHU010000015.1:0-3562 GCA_035604795.1 Candidatus Limnocylindrales bacterium | reverse complement strand
ACCGCGCTTACCTGGACGTGGTACCTGCTTTCGCAACATCCTGAAGTCGAGCAAAAGCTTCACGCGGAATTAAACGTAGTTCTCGGCGGGCGCCCTCCTGCAGCCGAAGATTTGCCGCGCCTTAATTACACTGAGCGAGTCGTCAAGGAATCTTTGCGCCTCTACCCGCCCGCCACAGCCATCCTTCGTCTGGCCGTCGAAGATTCTGAAATCGGCGGCTATAAGATTCCAAAGAACTCCAGCATTGGCATCAGTCCCTGGGTCACCCACCACGACCCGCGTTTTTTTCCCGAGCCCGAAAAATTTAATCCTGATCGCTGGACCGACGAGTTCCAGCGTTCTCTACCGCCCTACGCCTATTTTCCTTTCGGTGGAGGCCCGCGCGTCTGTATCGGCGCGCAGTTCGCCATGATGGAGGCGATCCTCGTCTTAGCAACCATCTCCCAGAAATTCAGTTTACGAGTGGTCCCCGGCCACCCGGTGGAGACTTTCGCGTCCGTAACGCTCCGCCCGCGCTACGGTATGCGCATGACTCTCCACGCCCGAATTTGAATTTTCCCGGATCGTTTTTTGTAGCTCAGGTCGGGGTGAAGACCTGAGGGCTCTCGCGGCCCGCAAACAAGCCGCCGCTTTGCCCACCAATGATTTCAAGAGTTCATTTTGTTGCCAACCAGTATTTTGCTCGTCTGCGTCAAGACTCGGGATCCCTTCACCCCGCCCGTAACTGCCGCGCCCGACCAGCAAACGCCGCAACCAACATCCCCGCTGCAATCATGAAATAGATGCACGTGTAGCGAGCCACCAGCGCCCCATCCGCGCCACCGGTAAAATCGAATCCTGGCACGCGGTTCAGCGGCCCCACATACCACAACATCGCGTAGAGCGCTTCAAACGGCCGGCTCGATCCGCTCCAAACTCCCAGCGCCAGCGCAAAGGTTGGAATGAACAGGGCGCCTGCGGCCCATGCCGCCGTTCCCCAAATTTCCCCCGCAAGCAGCAATCGAATCGCGGCGCCGCTGCCGGAGGCCATCGCGATCACCACCCCTGCCATCCAGTACGCGGGCAATTGCCGCGGCAAAATCCGCGCCGCTGAAAAAATAAACTGTCCAGTCCCATTGCGCGATTCGCGCACTCCCATTGCCGACCAGATCAGCACCGGCCACAGCCAAGCCACTCCCAGCAGCGGTCCGCGGGAAATCTCCTGCGGACTGGCGAGTTGGCCAACCACCAAACCCATAGCCACCAAATACCACCACCAACTGATTCCATGCAGCGCCAGCCGCAATTCCGCGATCAGCAAATGGAAGAAATTGAATCCGCGCGCCCTGGAATCGAGTGGTGTCAAATGAATCGCCCCTGCGGATTGCGGTCGCGCAATATTCGCAGGCGATTCTGAATCTTCAATCGTCTGGATTTTCTTTTTCTTTGGCGCCTCGATGACCGCGGAGTCAAACCGGTCAAAGAACAACGCCGCGGCCATCGCAATGAGTGTTGCGATTCCAAACCACATCACTCGTGACAAAATCAGTTCCCAGGTCCACGGAATACCCTGCCAGCGAAAAGAGGGAACCAGCTTGACCGGCGAAGTTTCTATGGTGATCGAAAAGTCGTTGTTCCTGTAGTCGGGAATGGCGGCCGCGGCCGCCGGCGTCATCGACGTAAAGACCGTAATAACTCCGAAGGGATCAAACCAGCAACTTTTGGCGAACGCAATGGTGCTTATGCCAAATGTCCAAAGAAAGAAATACGCCACGTTCCCGAATCCGCCGCCCAGCCAGCCTACGGATTCAAACAGCACGGCGATCGCTGCGACGATGGCCATCGAAGGAGTGGCCAGGAAAATAAATGGCGACCACAGTGCCCACAAATTGAATTGCGGATCTTCGCGGATGATCAATTTCATGGCCACCGCGGCCAGCGCCAGAACCGCCACCATGGATTCCAGCACCGCAAAATTACTCAGGAATTTCCCCAGCGCGTAAGTTCTCTTTCGGATGGGCGTGGCGGCCAGGATTTCTCCCACGCGCGTCATCCGGTCGCGGTCAATGGCGTTCTTGACGATGTAGAAGCCCGCGGTGCCTGCAAACGTCGTGGTCACCACGGCCATCAAAGTGCCGATCCAGGCAGAAGTGTACAATCCCCGCGAATCACCCAATCGAATCGAGATTACTCCCGTGGCCGCAGCGTAACCCAGATACAGCGCGAACATCATGGTCACCAGAAAGCTGTAGCGCCGCACGCGCTCCAGAAAATCCGCCCGCGCAATGTGAAAAATAACTCTTGGCGTATTCATGCGGCGCCCCGCGAAGAATCTGGTGGTGAACCGTGACGCGAAGCTTGCAGCGCGAGGAGGTATGCGTCTTCCAGTGACGGTTCCAGTGGACGTGCCGCAGCCGCAGGTTTTTCATCGCACACCACGCGCGCATGCACGCCATCGCTGCGATGCGCCGTGTTGCTCACCAGCACGCGCTGGCGCAGCGCGGCAAGTGCGCCCGATTCCACAACCACTTCCCACACTTTTCCCGTAAGCCCCGCCAGAAACTCCTCCGGCCGGCCGTGGCGCACCAATCGCCCAGCGGCAATCAGCGCAATTTCAGTGGCCACCGCCTCCACATCGGAAACAATGTGCGTGGAAAGAATCACGATGCGTTCGCCGGAAAGCTCCGATAGTAGATTGCGAAACCGCACGCGCTCTTCCGGGTCCAGCCCTGCCGTCGGCTCGTCCACAATCAAAAGCTTCGGATCGTTCAGCAGCGCCACCGCAATGCCCACGCGCTGGCGCATGCCGCCGGAATATCCTCCCAGCGGTCGCCGCGCCGCTTCCGCAAGATTCACCAGCTCAAGAAGTTCGCCGATTCTCCGTTGGGCGCGCACGCCTTCGAGCCCCTTCACCGCGGCCATGTATTCCAGAAATTCTATGGCATTCAAATTCGGATACACGCCGAAGTCCTGCGGCAAATAGCCAAGCACCACGCGCAACGCGTCCGGTTCGTTCGCGATGTCCGTGCCGTTCCACAGCACTCGCCCGCCGGTTGCCCGCGTGACCGTCGCCAAAATGCGCATCAACGTGGATTTTCCCGCGCCGTTCGGCCCCAACAATCCGAGCACTCCCGGCCCTAGCGCGAGGCTGAATCCCGCAAGCGCCTGCACTTTCCCGCCATAAACTTTGCTTACATTTTCAATCGTCAATTGCATTCAGAATTCCTCACATCTAGATACGCGTCAGGCGCAAAAACTGTTCACACTCCTTTGGTACTTGTAGCTCACTTCGGATGGAAGAGGTGAGGCCTCTCGCTGCCCTCATCGATAACTGAGTGTGAGCCGCGATACAATGCCTGCGAATTGAAATCACGGAGAGGCCATGGAGTTCGGCGATTTTCGTGTGCTGACGTTTGATTGCTACGGCACGCTCGTGGATTGGGAGACGGGAATTCTCAGCGTGCTGCGTCCATGGGCTGCCCACGCGGGAATTGCTGCTAACGACGCGCAGCTTCTGGCCGCATTTGGCGAATCGGAAAGCGCAGCCGAACACACCAGGCCGGGCGCAATTTATCCGGACATA
>DATNHU010000014.1:0-2698 GCA_035604795.1 Candidatus Limnocylindrales bacterium | reverse complement strand
ATTTTTTCAGGCCGGTTTGCAATTCTTTCAGACCGGCGTAATAAAGGGTTTCGCCCGGCAACGCGGCAAGGGATTCAGACTCGATCTTGTGCACCAATTTTCGCGGCGAACCTTTGGCCGGGATGAAATAGAACCAACGGCGCGTACGCATGGCCTCTGGCAGGCCTAGGATGCGGTGGGCGATAGGATCACGCCCCCGAAAATCGTAAAAGAGCCAACCGTGAAGCTTGGCGGCCCACAGATCATTTTGAATTTCGGCAATTCGTGCGCTCATTTGTATCCTCGGCCCGCAAGCTAGTTCGTGCGGAAGCCACTTCAACGGTAACCTGCGTCAACCATCTTTGAGCCAACCGGTCAGGCTTCCTCGCAGAGAAGATCCAGTACCTGCTGGCGCGTGACCCCGTGAATCTCAATGCGCTTCGTGCGGCTGTGTTCGCCGCTTTGAATTCTAACAGCCGACTTTGGCCTTTTCAAAAGCTCCGCCAGGAAATCGACAAGAGCTTCATTGGCGCGATTTTCGACAGCCGGAGCACGGAGGCGAATTTTCAGAGCGCCCGCCATGGTGCCGGTGATTTCATCTTTACTGGCGCGCGGCTGCACGCGAACGATGAAGTTGACCGTGCCCCTGGCGGCATCATCGGAAAGTTCCAGATAGCTCATGGCTTACCATGCCCTTTCATATTGCACCGGCGGCTTGATTTTGGCCTGCAGTGCAACGGCGGCGCGCCTGGGCCAGTAGGGATCGCGCAACATCTCTCTTGCGAGGAAGACCATGTCCGCCTGTCCGGTGGCAACGATGGCTTGCGCTTGCTCGGGATCCGTGATCATCCCGACGGCGGCGGTTGCCACTCCCGCCTCCCGCCGGATGGCCTCGGCGAACCCCACCTGATAGCCAGGCCCGGCAGAAATCTTTATCCCCGGCAAAATTCCGCCGCTGGAGACGTCCACCAAATCAACTCCAATTTTTTTCAACCTGCAGCACAATTCAATGCTTTGCTCCAAATCCCAGCCACCCTCTTTCCAATCGGTCGCCGAGATTCGCACCAGGAGTGGCAGGGTTTGTGGCAGGATTTCGCGGACCGCCTGTGTTACTCGCAGCAGCAGGCGGATGCGATTCTCAAAGCTTCCGCCATAGTCGTCACTGCGGTCGTTGCTGAACGGAGAATAGAACTGGTGCAACAGATAGCCATGGGCCGCATGAATCTCCACGAACTGGAAGCCCGCCGCGAGGGCGCGCCGTGTCGCATGATGGAAATCGGTGATGACCTGATCCAATTCCGTCAGGGTCAACGCGCGCGGCACAGGATGGCCGGCACCAAAAGGAACGCTACTAGATGCGATGGGCGTCCAACCGCCCTGTTCGCTCGTGAGCGGTCCTCCGCCGAACCATGGTGCGGCCGTACTTGCCTTGCGCCCCGCGTGGGCCAATTGCATGCCGGGGACGGCTCCTTGCTCTTTCAGGAACTCGACAATAGGGCGCCAGGAATCCACATGGGCATCGAGATATATCCCCGCGTCCACCGGCGAAATGCGCCCCACTTTTTGCACGGCCGAGGCTTCGGTCATTACCAGTGCCGCGCCGCCCACGGCCCGGCTGCCGAGATGCACCAAATGCCATATTCCCGGATGGCCGTCTTTCGCCGAGTATTGGCACATCGGAGAAACCCCAATTCGATTCTTGAACTCAATTCCCCTCAAACCCAGAGACGTAAAAAGAGTCATGCACGCTCCTCAGTGAAATGCTACATCGATCGGATTCATTGCGGATACGATCGGGTACCAAAGAGCGCGGTGCCAACGCGAACTTCGGTGGCGCCTTCCTGAATGGCGGCCTCAAAATCGTGCGACATTCCCATCGAAAGCACCGGCAAGCGCCGGCCTAATCGCGTTTCGAGGTTATCGCGCAATTGCCGAAGCCGCGCGAAATACGGACGCACTTCCTCCGGGTCCTCAAAGAACGGGGGGATGCACATCAGTCCGGCCAGACGTAATTTTTCTAGCTGTACAATTTTTTCCGCAAGAGCGGGAAGCTCACCTTCGGCCACGCCGCTTTTTGTTTCTTCGCCGCCGAGATGCACCTCAATGAGCACACGCATCGGTTCGGGGGACAGTATTTCCGCCGCGGCGCGATCGATGCGCTGCGCCAACGCCGAATCGTCCAGCGAATCGATGGCGGTGAACGCGTTGGCGGCTCGGGCGGCCTTGTTGCTCTGGAGATGGCCGATGAGGTGCCATGTGGCGGAAAGGCCGGCCAATGTCGTGCGCTTCCCTTCCCACTCCTGCACGCGATTTTCACCAAAATGGCGCAAGCCTGCCTCGAAGGCGGCGCGAATCTTTTCGGCCGGTTGCGTCTTGGAGACGCCGATGAGCGTGATTTCCTCCGCGTTGCGCCCTGCGCGCTGGGCAGCTGCGGCGATCCGCTCGTGGAGTCGCGTCAGATTGTCTGCGATCGTGTTCACGATGGTTCTCGAAGAGGTCCGGGAGAAATCGTAACACGCGCTGCTGCGAATCGCCGCCCCTGGCAGAGTGGTGACCTCTACGATATCTGGGGCGTTGCGCGAGGTTCACTATGAAGTTAAACTGGCTGCCACGGGTAGCCTCACCCTGCCGCTGATAGGTGCCATGACGACGCAAGGATTGCTGATTGCCATCGAAGGAATTGACGGAAGCGGAAAACAAACGCAAGCAAGCCTTCTCG
>DATNHU010000013.1:0-3261 GCA_035604795.1 Candidatus Limnocylindrales bacterium | reverse complement strand
GGTCACGCGCTGCGGTTGCCGCGACGGCAAATCCACTCCCGGCGATCAGAAACCTGCGGTACGTTTTCGTGTGCCCCTGGCAACAACCACGGCGTTTAATGACATCGTTTTCGGCAAAAATGAAGTTGCCAATGAGGAGATCGAGGATTTCGTCTTGCTGCGCTCGGCGAAGGAAACTGGCGCCGATCTGGGGCTGCCCACCTACCAGCTTGGCGCAGTCGTGGACGATATTGATATGCGGATCACGCATGTGGTTCGCGGCGCAGACCATCTTTCAAACACTCCGAAGCAGGTGCTGCTGTATCGCGCGCTCGGGGCAGAGGTTCCCGCGTTCGCCCACTTACCTCTGATCCTCGGGCCCGACCGCACACGCATGTCCAAGAGACATGGCGCGACCAGTGTCGCTTCGTACCAGGATGAAGGATTTCTTCCCGAGGCCTTCCGAAATTTCCTGGCTTTGATGGGCTGGTCCTCGGGAGATGATTCGGAGTTCATGCGCACGGATGAGCTGATTCGCCGGTTCTCGCTCGAAGCCGTGAGCCGCACAAATGCAGTGTTCGACCGGGCCAAGCTGGAGTGGTACAACACGCAGTATCTGCAGAAATTGCCGGTGGAAGAAATTCTTCCCGCAGTGCAGGCCGAACTCGAGCGCGCGGGGATCTGGCGCGCGGAATGGGCCGGCGCCGAACGCGATTGGTTCGCGCGCACCGTGGACATGCTGCGGCCGCGGACGCGCTTGCTGCCCGATTTTTCGCATTGGGCGCGAGCGTTTTTCAGCGATTCATTTGACTACGATCAACAGGCCAGGGAGAAATTCTGGAAGGACCAGCGGCTGCCGGCATTGCTCAGCAAGCTGGCCGATTCGCTTGCCGCACTTCCGGCATGGAATCACGACGCTTGCGATCACGAGCTGCGCGCTATCGCCGAAGCGGAAGGCGTGAAGGCAGGTCTGCTGATCAATGCCACGCGCGTAGCGATTGTGGGACAGGGTGTCGCGCCGCCGCTGTTTGACACCATGGTCACACTCGGGCGCGAGCGCGTTGTGGGCCGCCTGCGCCGGGCGATTCCTACGGTTGGATCGAAGTAATTCAGCGTTCTTGAGCGCGAGCACCCCCCTGCCGAGCGGGGTGGGCTACAAACCGTCACACCGTTACGGTGCTTCCGAGCTGCTGGGTCAGGATGCGGCTCATCACCTGTGCCAGCGTCTCGCCGCTTTTTTCCAGAGTAAATGTTTTGGCGGCGTCCGACCAGCCCAGCTTGAAGCTGGTGGTCAACGCTGAAATCCAGATTTGCCGCACTGGTGCGTTGGGGCTGATGACGAATCGAGTTTCTTCCGGCTCCTCGAAAAGCAGGTCGAGCCGGCCGACTTCGCCTTCCACTTCAAATCCGAATTCATCTCCGAGCTGTTGAAGTCGCTTGCGAAGGCCCTCCATCGCGGAATCGCAGCGGTGGCGGAATTCCTGGTCAGTCATCGTGTTTTCGTTGTGAGTTGTTTCGCTCATTTGGATCGATTGAGCGTACAGCAGGGGCGTGGGTGCAAGCAAGTTTACGAGCCAGCATCCGCGACAATGCAAATCGATCGACAACTATTCGTAACGAAGGGCTTCCACGGGATCAAGGCGCGCGGCCTTCACGGCCGGATACATTCCGAAGAAAAGTCCAACGCTCATGGCCACGGCTACGCCTAGCACGATCGCCCACATGGGCACCGCGGTGGGAAATGAAGGAAACACCAGGCGCACCAGTGCGCTGATGCCCCAGCCAATTGCGACACCAACGAGACCACCAGAGCCCGTGAGCGTGATAGCTTCGGTGAGAAACTGCCAGATGACGTCGCGGCGGCGCGCTCCAATCGCTTTGCGGACGCCGATTTCGCGTGTCCGCTGGGTGACGGACATCAGCATAATGTTCATCACGCCCACGCCGCCGATCAACAAGCCTATCGAACTCACCGCGACAATCAGCTCCGCGATGGAGCCCATAATTTGTCGAAACTGATCGGCCACCTGTTGTGAACTGGAAATCCCGAAGTTGTCTTCCTTGTCGTAAGGGACTTTTCGGCGCCGGCGCAGCACTCCGCGAATCTCGTCTTCGACAGTATCCACCCGGCCTGGATACGCCTTTGCGAAAATTATTCCTTCGTCCGCTTGCGGGTTGTGCTTTTGGTAGGTTCGGTAGGGGACCCAGAAGTCCACATCCGCCTGGCCCCCGGCCACGACTCCGCCCTTTCGCTTGTCCAAAACCCCAATGACCGTGTACAGAGTTCCGTTGACCTGCACCTGCTTATCCAGCGGATCCACGCCTACGAACAACGCGTTCGCGATGTCGAACCCGATTACGGCAACATCGACTCTATGCTGGTTTTCAGAGTCGGTGAAATAGCGGCCCTTCATGACCTTCAGGGAATAAACGCTCATCGCTGAGGGCAATGTGCCGCGATACCTGACATTATTCACTTCATGGCCTTCATATCGTGCTGTGGCCACGGGTGGAAAGCCTCCTGTGAACCGTTCCAGGATCTGCGCATCTATTTCCTCTACGGAAGGACATTCGTCTTTTATGGCGAAGGCATCCTCAAGGGTTAGCGGCTTGCGATTGAGTTCCTCCGGCGTAAATCCACTGGTGTGGATTCCCGGCTTAAATTTGGCGACAAAAACCGTGTTAGCGCCAAATTCGCTCAGATAATCGTGGATTGAGGCGTCCAGGCCTACCAGCACGGAGGAAACCGCGATGAGCGCGGTTACGCCGATCACCACGCCCAGTACGGTCAGCAGCGACCGCATCTTGTTTTCGCGCAGATTGTCAAAAGCCATCCGCGCGTTTTCGCCCAGAGGCATCCGCATAATGCCGCCTAAATCTCCTGCCGCATGGCTTCGATGGGGTTCAGCCGTGAAGCTTTATGTGCGGGATAAATCCCGAAAAACAATCCCACCAATGTCGAGACTCCAATCGCGAGAATGACCGCCGAGAAGGGCACCGCCATAGGAACCGAAGTGGCAGCTTGGATAGCTGCGGATAGGATCCAGGCAAATATCAAGCCAATTACACCGCCCATGCCCGCGAGAATCGACGATTCCACCAAAAACTGCATCAGGATATCGGCCCGTGTGGCGCCAACGGATTTGCGCATGCCGATTTCCCGGGTGCGCTCGATCACGCTGGCCAGCATTACGTTCATGATCACCACCCCCCCGATCACCAGAAATACGGAGACAATGCCGATCATGGCATGAGCCAGCGAGTCTGTGATGCTGTGAAATA
>DATNHU010000012.1:0-7821 GCA_035604795.1 Candidatus Limnocylindrales bacterium | reverse complement strand
AAGAGTGGAAAGCGACCGGGCATTACGCCGCGCGAGAAATTAATCTGCCCTACGACTGGTTCCACAGCGGGGGAATCACTACGCGGGGAGATTTTCAAATCGCGCACAACACCATGGTGGTGCCTAATTTCGAGGCAACGGCGCTCGGTGGAACTATGCACGGGCGCGTGAACCTGGATTTCAAGGGGCTCTTGTTTCGCGTGGAGTCTCACTCGACCGGGATGAGTGTGGGCACGGTGCTTAACGCCATCGCAAACAAGAATCTGCCGGTGGAGACGTTTCATTGGGACGGGGCCATGGGCGTGGATGCCCTGTCAACGTGGGCCAGGGATTTCAAGCACTTTGCATCGCAAGGCACTACCGATTGGACCACAGCGGCAGTGCTCCCTCCGGGGAAAATACCGGCGACGGCACACATTGAATATGACTACTCAATGGACCGAAACGGCGTGGTGTTGCATGCCAGCAAGATAGAAACGCCCACGACCACAATTATTTTTGGCGGAACACTGGGAGGAGACGATTCCGCGCTCGACGTTGGGTTGACGGTGACCGATATGCTTCCGTGGGATGATTTCATTAACCGGCTGCGGGGCGAGGATGCAGCGCCCGAGCGAATCGCAGGGCGTGCCACCTGGCAAGGAAAGCTTACCGGGCCGCTGGTGAATCCCACCTTCGCAGGACACGTGCACGCCTTCGATGCCAGCTACGGGACGCTCTACTGGGATGAGGCGGAAGGCGACCTGACTTATTCCTCGACGGGATTTCAGTTTGCGCGCGCTCATGCCCGGCGCGGGAATTCCGCGGCGCAATTCGACCTTTCGCTTGAACTGGATGAGTGGGCCTATTTGGAGAATGCCAAGTGGAACATGGATGCGGATGTATCTCGCACGCCATTGGATGGATTGCAACAAATGTTCGGTTTGTCGTTTCCGGTGCACGGATTGCTCACCGGGGGATTCCACGGGCGCGGGACGCACGGCGATCCGCAACTCACCGGAGTTTTTGAGATCGCGGAACTGAACGCCTGGGGATGGTCGATTGACCGCGCGCGCGGGCAGCTGACCCTGGATCACAACGAAGTGCGCATTGCCAATGGCGAATTGCGACTGACTCCACTGGGTGCCGCCGGCGGTCGTGCCCCGAGCCTGCTGACCGGCAACATTGGTTTCCGGTTCGCGGATGCCAACATCAACTTCGATCTCACCGGCGCGGTGATTCCCATTCAGGAGATTCGCCAGATTCAAACGCCGCGGATGCCGCTATCCGGTGACCTGAGTTTTCAATTGCATGGAAGCGGCCCGCTGCTCGCACCCGCGGCGCAGGGTACGGTCCGCCTGGTGGACTTAAGAGCGGGCCAGGATTTATTCGGTAGCTTTGAGGGGAAGCTGGATTCCGATGGAAAGACAGCGCGGTTGGATTTGAACTCAGCGCTGCCCGCCGACCGCTTGCGCGGACACTTTGAACTGGCGCTAACCGGCGATATGCCCATCTTCGGCGAGCTGGAAGTGAAGGGCATGGACCCCGACCCGCTGATTCGGGCGGGATTGCATCTGGAAGGAATCACCGGGAGCAGCAGCATGGACGGGCATTTCAAACTCACGGGAGCCCTGCTAAAACAGGATTCCATTTCCATGGACGTCAATCTCACACACTTGGCAATGGATTACGCTTTCATGAAGCTCGAAAATAAGGACCCCATCCAGATTACTTACAGGAAAAATGAAGTACGCATTGAGCACGCAAACTTGACCGGCTCGAATACGGACTTCCACATTTCAGGTTTCGCCCGCTTCGCGGGAGACCGGACCCTGGGATTGAAGCTGATCGGCGCGGTCGATCTGCGGCTGCTGGCCGGATTTGTGCCCCGTCTGAAGACCAGCGGTGCGGCGAACGTCAATGCTTCCATTGATGGAACGCTTGCGGCGCCGCGCATCAACGGCCGCATGGAGGTGACGAATGCCTCCGCGAATTACGATGATTTCCCGGCCGGGCTGAGTAACGTGACGGGCGCGTTTGTGTTTGATGCCAGCCGTCTGACATTTGAAAATGTCCGCGCAGAAACTGGCGGTGGCGAGCTGGTTTTCGGCGGGTCGCTGAGTTACGGAGATGGATTCGGTGCAATGCGGTACGACATCACGACGCGCGCGACCAATGTGCGCATTCGATATCCGGTGGGGATGAGCTGGCTGACCAGCGGGTCGCTCCGGTTTTCCGGGAGCACGCAGGCGGCCACGCTTTCGGGAAGCGTGACGGTTCACCGGTTGTTGCTGGCACAGGGATTTGATCTCGCCGCATTGCTGGTTTCCAATAGCCAGGCGGTGCGTGCGCCGACAACGTCGTCTCCATTCTTGCGCAACCTGCAATTCGACATCCAGGCCAAATCGAGTCCCGACGCCCGGGTGGAATGGAGCAGCGCCAGCTTTGAGAGTGAAGCGAACTTGCGTGTGCGCGGCACCTGGGAAAATCCGATCCTGCTGGGGCGCATCAGCCTGCTGAACGGGGAGCTTTCGTTTGCGGGAAATCGTTACCGGCTTTCACGCGGAGACATTGATTTCACCAATCCGTTCCGGCTGGACCCGGTGCTGAACGTGCAGGCCACGACCACGGTGCAACAATACGAAGTCACACTTGATATTTCAGGGCCAGCGAGCAGGCTGGCCATGAGCTACCGGTCCGATCCGCCTCTGCCCACAACCGACATTATTAATTTGCTGGCCCTGGGGCAGGCCACCGAGTCAACAGCGTACCGCGGGTCCACTGCGGCGCAGACGCCCCAGTCGGGCGCTACATCGCTGCTTTCCGAAGCCATCTCCAGCCAATTGGGCGGTCGGCTTGAAAAACTTTTTGGCATCACCCGATTCCGCGTGGACCCGTTCCTGGCGGGAACGACCAACGCGCAGAACGGCGCGGCCCGCGTGACCATTGAAGAGCGCGTGGGGAACCATCTGGCCGTCACTTATGCGACGAATGTGGCCGGGGCGCAAGAGGAAGTGGTGCAAGTGGAATATATTGTGCGGCCCGACATAAGCATCGTGGCGCTGCGGGATTTCAACGGCACGTTCAGCTTGGATGTGGTTTTTAAGAAGCGGTTCAAGTAAAAGCGGGCGGATTCGCGCGGGACGGCGGCGTTTCTGTTAGCATGGCGGCCCCGGACCGATATGGACTCCTCCAATCCAGTAGTAAACCCTTCCCCCACAACATCATCCGCTGATGACGCACGCGCCGCGCGGGCTCAGGCCATTCTCGGGCGCGAGTCGGGTTTGAGGCGGAAACTCACTTCCCCGCAGGTTTCGATGATCGCGCTTGGCGGCGCGATTGGAACCGGGCTTTTCCTCGGAAGCGCCATTCCCGTGCGCGCGGCGGGGCCCGGAGTCATCCTCAGCTATGCAACCGGCGCGCTGATCACACTGCTGCTGATGTGGGCCCTGGCGGAAATGGCCGTCGCGCATCCAGTGGCGGGATCATTCGGAGTGTACGCCGAAATTTACCTGCATCCCTGGGCGGGGTTCGTGATGCGGTATTCCTACTGGCTGGCGCAGGTGGTGGCCATCGGGAGTGAAGTTGTGGCGGCGTCCATTTACTGCCACTACTGGTATCCCGCAGTCCCCGGATGGGTCTGGATTGTGGCGTTTTCAGCCTCGCTGGTTTACGTGAACGCGCGCAGCGTTGCGAATTTCGGCGCGTTTGAATACTGGTTCGCGATGATCAAGGTCGTAACCATCGTGCTTTTCCTGATATTGGGTGCGGCGCTGATTTTTGGAATTGGATTTCCGCGCACCGGCTTCGTGAATTACACCGGGCACGGCGGATTCCTGCCGCACGGATGGATGGGAGTGGGATTGGGAGTGGCCATGGCCATTTTCAGTTACCTCGGAACGGAAATTGTGGCCGTAACCGCTGGCGAGGCGGGCGATCCCAGCCGCGCCGTGCCGCGCGCGCTCAAGCAAACACTGGCACGACTGGCGCTGTTTTATATTGGTGGCATCGCTGTGCTGGTTGGCGTGTTGCCGTGGGACAAGGTGGGGCTTACAGAATCGCCCTTCGTAAGCGTTTTTCGCGCGGCGCATATTCCGTTCGCAGCCGATGTGATGAATTTCGTAGTGCTGACCGCAGTGCTCTCGAGCGTGAACTGCAATTTGTATCTCACCTCACGGATGATATTTTCGCTGTCGCGCGGAGGATACGCACCGCGAATATTCGGGCGGCTGAGCAAGCAGGGAGTTCCTCTGGCGGCGCTGCTGGTTTCGAGCGCGGGAATGTTTGCAGCGCTGGGGTTGAACGTCTATTACCAGGAGACGGCGTATGTCTACATGATTGGCGCGGCATTTTTTGGCGGGCTATTCGTGTGGATGATGATTTTCGTGACCCACCTCATGTTTCGACGGCGCGCGCCGCAAGGCGCTAAACGATTCGCCCCCGCAGGGCCATGGAGCTCGCTGGTTGGGCTGGCTGCGTTGACGGCCGTGATGGTGTCCACCTGGTGGGTGCCCGGGTTCCGTATCACTTTGGAGTCCGGACTACCCTGGCTTGCGTTCATCTCGTTGTGCTACTTTGCGTGGGCAGGGCGGCAGGCGGGAAGACCAAAGGAATCGCAAGTATCGGAGTAAATAAGATGGATGAGCTGCTGAAGTGGCGCGAACAATTTCCCATCCTGGATAAGACAACTTATCTCATCAGCAATTCTCTGGGGGCCATGCCGCGGGGGGTTTACGACCGGCTGCACGACTACGCGGATTCCTGGGCCACGCGCGGCGTGCGCGCATGGGAAGAAGGCTGGTGGGAGATGGCCGTGAAGGTGGGCGACGGCATTGGGTCGCTCATTGGGGCGGGAACGGGAGAAATTTCACTGCACCAGAATGTGACGCTGACAAACGCGATCATCGCATCCTGCTTCGACTTCAGCAAAAAGCGAAACAAGATCGTGATGGTGGACTTGGAGTTTCCATCCATAGTCTATTTTTATGCGGAGCAGCGGCGGTACGGTGCAAAGGTAAAAATGATTCGCTCGCAGGACGGGTTGCACGTGCCGATGAAGCAATTTCTGCGCACGATCGACCGCAATACTCTTCTGGTGCCCATTTCACAAGTCCTCTTTCGCAGCGCGACGATTGTGGACGCAAAAACGATCATCGACCATGCTCACAATATGGGCGCTCACGTGGTGCTGGATTTATACCAAGCCGCGGGCACGATTCCGCTGGATGTTCGTGCTTTGAACGTGGATTTTGCCACCGGCGGAGTCTTGAAATGGCTGTGCGGCGGCCCGGGTGTGGGGTATCTCTACGTCCGTCCCGATTTGCGGAAGAAGCTGAAGCCCGCAGTCACCGGATGGATGGCGCACCAGCGCCCATTTAATTTTGAAGTGGGGCCGGTGGACCGGCGCGAGGATTCGTACCGATTTCTGAACGGGACGCCGCACATTCCTGCGCTCTACGCCTGCCAACCCGGCCTGCAAGTGCTAAACGCGGTGGGAATTGGGGCCATTCGAGCGAAATCCATGCGACAGACTGCCCGGCTGGTGGATGGCGCTCTGGCACGCGGGTGGCGCGTGAATACTCCGGCGGATGCGGGCGAGCGGGCGGGAACAGTGTCCATTGATTGTCCCCACGCGCGGGAGGTGGCCGGGGAATTGGTCGCCCGGGACATCATGGTGGATTTCCGCCCCAAAGCAGGAGTAAGGCTTTCGCCCCATTTTTATAACCGCGACGATGAAATTGATTTCGCGCTCGAGCAAATCGCGGAGATCTTGAACACCAAGACTTGGCCGCAGCAGCGGGATGCGCGCGCGGGGCGGACAGCGGCGGCCAACTAGGTCCAACCGATTCGCGGTTCGCGGGACGTAATAAATAAATGGATGTGAGGGGGAGAGATGCGGGTTCTCAGGCGTCAGAGAAAAGGGATTGCCGCTGTTGTGATGGTGCTAGCCGTGGCGCTGGGGGTTGCCGGTTCGTTTCGCGCGGCGCAGGCGCAAAATGAATCGGCCAAGCCGGTGGGCGTGGCTCCGCTTTACGACCCGGGGATTTCGCCCGACGGATCGGAGATCGCCTTCGTTTCCGGCGGCGACATCTGGACTGTGCCTGCTGCGGGCGGCGCGGCGCACCTGTTGATTTCGCATCCGGCTACGGAATCGCGGCCGGTGTATTCGCCGGATGGAAAACAGTTGGCCTTTGTATCCACCCGGACGGGTGGGGGGGACATTTATATATTCACGTTTACAACCGGCGAAGTGCGGCGGCTGACTTTTGACGATGCGCCGGAAGTGCTCAATGCCTGGTCGCGCGATGGGAAATGGATTTATTTTTCCACCGGCAGCCATGACATCGCCGGGCAAAACGATATCTACAGAATCAGCGCGGAGGGCGGCACGCCCATGCCGGTATGCGCTGACCGCTTCACCAATGAGTTTTTCGCGGCGCCCGCGCCCGATGGACAGACCATCGCGATTAACGCGCGCGGCACGGCTTCGAGCCAGTGGTGGAGGAAGGGGCACAGCCATCTGGATGAATCACAGATTGAACTTTGCCATGCGGGCGCGCCGCCATCGTATGAGCCGGTGACCGATGGCCAGGCCAAAGAACTCTGGCCCATGTGGAGCGCGGATGGAAAAAATCTGTATTACGTTTCCGACCGGAGCGGCGCGGAAAATATCTGGGTGAAGCCGCAAGGCGGCGCGGCGCGCGAGGTTACGCATTTCAAGGATTGCCGCGCGCTGTGGCCGGCAATTTCCAATGACGGGCGCGCCATCGCCTTCGAGCGCGATTTCGGAATTTGGAAGCTCAACCTGGGTTCGGGGGAAGCGAGCCGCGTCTCGATTGCGCTGCGCGGCGCGCCTGCCGGCGAGGGCGTGGACCATCGCTCGTTGACGAACGGGTTTTCGGAGCTGGCTCTTTCGCCGGACGGGAAGAAAGTTGCGTTCGTGGCGCATGGACAGGTGTTCGCCGCATCAGCGAAGGATGGTGGCGATGCCGCGCGGGTGTCAAATTCCCAGGGAGCGGAAGACGAGATTGCCTGGGCGCCGGACAGCAGGCAGCTTGTTTATGTTTCCGACCGGGAGGGCACGCCGCATCTGTTCACTTACGACTTCACGACGCGGTTGGAAACGCAGCTCACCCATGCGGCACAGCCCGATACGCAACCGCAATATTCTCCGGACGGAAAAATGCTGGCGTTTCTGCGGGCCGCGCAGCAGCTGGTTGTGATGGACGTTGCCGGCAAGCAGGAGCGCACCGTGGCCACTGGACATTTGGACCGCCCACCGCTCGGATCGGCACGGCCTTTTGTATGGTCGCCGGACAATCGCTGGCTGGCTTTTGTGCCCGCGGCGGAAAAGAGCTTTCGCAACGTAACTATCGTGTCGGCAACCGGTGGGGACGCCAAACCGGTAACTTTTCTGGCCAATGTTTCGGGCGATTACGTGACCTGGAGTCCTGACGGGACCTACATCGTATTCAATACCCAGCAGCGAACGGAGTCGGGACAGGTTGCACGTGTGGACCTGATCCCGCGGACGCCGCATTTCCGGGAGGATCAGTTCCGGGAGTTGTTCAAGGAAGAGACGCCCAGGACGATTTCCCCCGCTCGACAAAATGAAACGCCCGCGCGTCAAACCGATACGCCGCCGGCATCGGACGCTGCGCCGGCGAAACAAACCCCCGCGGCGGAGCCGGCAAAGAAATCTGTTAAGCCGGTGGAAATCGTTTGGGAGGATATCCGGCGGCGGCTAAGCCTTTTGCCGGTGGGCGTGGATGTGGGCGCTCTGACCATCAGCGCCGATGGGAAATGGCTGTTGATGACGGCTGAGGCTGCGGGCCAGCAGAA
>DATNHU010000011.1:0-4002 GCA_035604795.1 Candidatus Limnocylindrales bacterium | reverse complement strand
AAGCGCACGCCAAACAAGTCATAGATTTCCCGCTCGTGCCAGTTGGCTGTCGGCCATATAGTGGAAACAGTTGGGACAACTGGATCGCTGCCATGAATTCGCACTCGAATGCGCAGCACTGCGCGATTCGGAATGGAAAGCAGGTGGTAATTCAATTCAAACCGTGGCTCAATGGGGAATCGGTCCACGCCGGTAACATCGGAAAGAAAATTGAACGCCAGGTCGGGTGCGCCTGCGAGCAGTTCCGCTGTTCGACGCAGATGCGAGCGGGGCACTACCAGAGTTCGCTCTCCCCGAAATTCCAATACTTCAGCGACGGCCTGAGAGTCCCAGGCGCGCAACCGCTGTAAGATTGGGTCTTGCTGCAACTCCTCCGGTTCGTCCATTTAATTCAAATGTGGGCGAGACGAGCGATTCAACGATTCCAGTCCAGCGCGCCCTTCTTCCAAAGATAGATGTAGCCCGCCAGCAAAATAAGTATGTACATCAGCATCTCTACGAATCCGAACCAATGCAGAGAGCGATAAACAAATGCCCAGGGATAAAGGAATATGGCTTCCACATCAAACAAAATAAAGACCATGGCCACAAGGTAGAATTTCACGGAGACCGGCTCACGCGCGTCGCCCGTCGGCGTCACGCCGCACTCATAGGCCTGTTGCTTGGTCCGTGACGGTCGCTGATACCCGATATACGTTGAAACTCCCACCAGCGCGGCCGACAATAACAGGGCCGCCAGCAGGTGTATCAACAGGGGCGCATAACTTTCTAGAGGATTTCCACCCATCGGCTGAAAGGCTATAATAGCGGTCAGCCGCCGCTCGGTCAAATCTGCCCCCCAGCCTTTGACGCGCATTCGGCATAGGCAATTTAAGAAAGAGAACCGGGACACTTGGGAATCGGCGCTCATTCAACGGTTCAGGCTGGGGAGTTGAAGTTTGATGTCGAAACGGAGACTCGCGCCACAGGGCAGCCCGCTCGCATAGTTACTGACACCACGGTTTATTCACGCGGGCGCGTCCTATATCGCCGCGTGAAAACCCACGAAGACCTCGTGCTGGGGCCGGAAATAGACCAAGACGTACTTCAAGCGCGTATGCAGTTGCAGCACCGCGCTGTGTTAGAGGATTTGCGCACCGGCGCGTTGAAATTTGACCAGCCCGGATTCTCCCGGCAGCCCATCGTCCCCCCCGCGCCCATTGAGTTCCCCAAAGGCATCGAGGTACGCCTGTTGAATTCGGGCAGGTGGCATGCGTCGGGCAAAGCCACGTTGGATATCGAAGTACGTGGCCGCTCAACGCTCAAGCCTGCGGCTGGCGTGACAGTAGATGTGTCCATGGAAGGAGTCTTGCCCGCATTTCGGTTGAAAGCGGGTACGGATCCGCGGGGCCGCGTTTCCCTGGAATTTCCCATGCCCAAACTTGGTCTTGGGGGAGCGGAGCTCGTTATTCGAGCAAGTGGCGCCGCGGGCCGTGACGAGGTGCGTTTCCGCTTAAAGCCCAAGGTCCACGTCACGCGCCAGGCACAGTTGCCGTGAGCGAAACTCTAAACATCTTGGTGAATGGCGAAACGCACCAGGTGCCCAGCGGGCTCGATGTGCCACGATTGTTGGCGCTTCTGGGGATCCGTGCTGAGCGCGTGGCCATCGAGCGCAATCTTGAAATTCTGCCGCGCGATCGCTGGAGCGCTACGCAGGTCGCATCCGGCGACCGCTACGAAATCGTCCATTTTGTCGGCGGGGGTTAGCGCCTGCCCGATAGATACGCCCGCCAACGCTTCCAGTAATAATCCTTCCACCCGTTGGTCACGCCTTTATGGTCCTGCGGGGCAACGTTCACATGCATTAGGTCAATCTTGCCGCCCTCCGGGACCTTGCTGAACGTCACTAGAAGGATTGAATCCGGATCCGTTTTCTTGAAGGCCGACGACCGCCAGGACTGGACTATCAACTTGTCGGGCACAATCATCAGTGTTCGGCCCCAAATCGATCCATCAAATGCGCTCCACTCACTGCCGACCTTCGTCCCGATTTTGGCGGGCATACCGGTCATGGCCGAATGCTTTTTGGAGTCGAGGAAAGTCCTAAATAATTCCTCCGGAGGCGCCGGTAGTGTGATGGATTGCTGAATTGCAGGTGTCATCTCCAAGCCCCTTCGCTCTTTGAATTCAAAGCCCGGTAAGCAAATGCCCCATTTTCGATTTTTTCGTCGAAAGGTATCCGCGCGTCGCTCTGGTCATGCGTGGCTGGCATGGAATCCGTTTGATTACCTTGATTCCCGCCTGTTCTAGCTGCTGTACTTTATCCGGATTGTTGGACAGCAACCGCAGGCGCTTCACACCCAGCTGAAGCAATACCTCCGCGGCAAACCGGTAATCACGCGAATCGGCCGCGAATCCCAGCCGCTGATTCGCCTCCACCGTATCCATCCCGCCGTCTTGCAGCTCATAAGCTCGCAATTTATTTACGAGGCCGATTCCGCGTCCCTCTTGCGGCAAGTAAAGCAGCAATCCGCGGGGCGCGGACGAAATCTTCCGCAGCGCCAGTTCAAGCTGCGCTCGACAGTCGCATCTCTGCGAAGTGAAAACATCACCCGTCAGACACTGCGAGTGGATGCGAACAAGCGGAGTTGCACCTTTGCCTTCCCGCTGATCCAATTTCCCGCGCACCAGGATTACAGCTGTTTCTTTCGGGCCCGCGCCCTCCGCGCCCAGAATCGTGAACACACCGAAACGCGTCGGCAGTTTGGCTTGCGCCATAATGCGCACTCCGCGTGATTTCCTTTTGGTTTTTCGCGCCATAGCAGGTCAATGAGTATAACAGGCACACCCATTCACCCGCTCCAGACGCGCGGTACATCCCACTTCAGCATAAGCTGCACACAAAATTTGGACATGGTCCAAAGTGGCCGATGCGGGGGGAATTTGGGCGCAAAAAACGGATGGATAATATAGGACGCAGACTCCTAAACTTAGGGCATGGAAAACGCAAAGGGCGTGGAAAACACAAACGCGCAGTTCCGAAAGACACTGGAGGTGGCGTTTCATAAATCCATCTCCTACCTGGAAACATCGAAGGGCGGGTCCGTGGCGGCAACGGCCAACCTGAGCACGCTGCGAAGGCAACTCGCAAGGCCACTGGCAGATCAAGGCGTTTCTCCGGAGCAGGTAGTCGCCGAACTAGCGCGAGATGTGGAAGGCGGAATCATTGCTTCCACTGGGGGACGTTTTTTCGGATGGGTTATCGGGGGCTCGGTCGCCGCGGCCGTCGGGGCCGACTGGTTGACTTCCGCCTGGGATCAAAACGCGGGACTCTATGCCACTTCACCGGCCGCCGCCGTGGTTGAGGAAGTGGCAGGCGCCTGGCTCAAGGAGATTTTGGGCCTTCCCGCGCATGCCAGCTTTGCATTCGTAAGCGGCTGCCAAATGGCGCACGCCACTTGTCTGGCTGCCGCTCGACATGCGCTGCTCACCAAGCGAGGTTGGGACGTTGAAAAATCTGGATTGTATGGCGCGCCGCCGATTCGCATTCTGACCAGCGCCATGCGCCACGGAACCTTTGAGAGAGCCGTTCGAATGCTTGGGCTCGGGCTTTCCCACATCATTGTTCTCCCCTCGGATTCGCAGGACCGTTTGCAGGCAGATGCGCTGGAAAGCGCATTGCGGGCAGACCCGGGGCATCCCACAGTCGTTTTATTGCAGGCAGGTGACGTAAACATTGGTGCCTACGACGATTTTGCGAGCCTGGTGCCTATCGCGAAGCGTTTTGGCGCTTGGGCCCACGTGGACGGAGCATTCGGACTTTGGGCCGCCGCCTGCCCGCGCCTGAAGCATCTGGTGAAAGGAGTTGAGGGCGCGGATTCCTGGGCCACGGACGGGCACAAATGGCTAAACGTGCCGTTCGATTCTGGATTCGCATTCGTAAGGGACACGGAATCTCATCGGGCGTCCATGTCCTACCGGGCTTCCTATCTGACACACGATGAAGCCGCTCGCGACCAGATG
>DATNHU010000010.1:0-6043 GCA_035604795.1 Candidatus Limnocylindrales bacterium | reverse complement strand
TGGGCCTAACTGAATCCGAATATCCGGCCTACTCCAGAAAATCAAATTACTTCAGTCAAGGCGATCCGCAAAACGCGAAAGTATTTAAGCAATAAAAAAGTTTAGTGCCCCAAGCCGGGCGGGCTTGTGGTGATGGGCAAGCCCGGCAGGTAGCGCTTGCGCATTTCCGCCATGGTCATCATGCCCTTGCGGACATGGGTGGCGGTGAGCACACCGCCGGCCTGGGTGGTGAAACTGGCGAAAATTGCGTCGCCGGTGCGAAGGTCAGCGAGCTTGATCGGCTTGCCGTTTTCGTCGGCAAATTGAGTCTTGTCGTTCACAATTAGCGTTGCGGTGATCTGCGTAGGCCGAAGGACGATCAGCGCGTTGTGAGCCTTATCAACCGAAGAAACCATGAAATATTCCTCAGAAGCGGAGGGGGCGACGTGGTTCGCGGCCACGGGCTTTTTTTGGGCGTGCACCGCGCCTGCCGCGAAGAGAATCATGGCGGCAATCGCGCCGAGTAAAGAAACTTTAGTGAATTTATTCATAACGTAGAGCCTCAATGGGATCCAGTGACGCGGCTTTTGCCGCGGGATAGTAACCGAAGATAATGCCAACCAGGGCCGAGAAAATCACAGAGACAAAAATGGACGAGGCCGGGATTAACGTAGGCCATTTCAGCATGGCGGAGACAGCGTTGGAGGCGAAGAATCCGAACACGACGCCAATGGCACCACCGACCATGCTGAGAACGACGGCCTCGCTTAAGAATTGGCGCTGAACGTCGCTTTCCGTGGCGCCCACGGCCATGCGGACACCGATCTCGCGGGTGCGCTCAGTAACAGAGACGAGCATGATATTCATGATGCCGATACCGCCTACGACCAGGGATACGGAAGCGATGCAAGCAAGTAGCAATTCCATGACGCCGAGGGTTTGCGCGCGCGCTTGCGCGATGTCGGTGGGGCTGCGAATGATAAAGTCATCGGGCTCGGAAGGACGCAGATGGTGGCGCTGGCGGAGCAATGCGGCAATCTGCGTTTGCGCGGCGTCCATGTCGGCCTGAGTGGTAGCTGAAACGGTGATGCTCTGCAGCCAGGAAATTCCGGCGAGCTTTTTCATCACCGTGGTGTAAGGGATGATCATGGTGTCGTCCTGATCCTGGCCATAAGGGGATTGCCCCTTAGCGACAAGCTCTCCAATGACCCGAAATGGCAGGCTTGATACGCGGATGGTCTGTCCAACGGGATTGGCGTCGCCGAAAAGATTCTGGGCTACGGTTTGTCCAATAATGGCTACGTCAGAGGCATTCTGGACGTCTTGATCACTGAATGCCGCGCCGCGCGATACGGGCCAATGGCGGATCTGCAGGAAATCAGGAGAGGCTCCCGTGACGCGAGTGAACCAGTTTTGATTGCCAAAAACAACTTGGACACCAGACCCGACGCCCGGAGAAACGCGGCTGATTGTCGAGATTTGCTCCTGAATTGCGTTGGCGTCGGCAACCACAAGTGATTTGGTGGCCTGGCTTCCCAGGTGAACTCCGCCCTGGTTGACGCTGCCAGCATTTATGGTGATGAGGTTCTCGCCCAAGCTCTGGATCTGCTCTTGCACCTGCTGTGAGGCGCCTTCACCAATGGCCACGGTGCAGATGACGGCGCCCACACCGATGATAATGCCCAGCATGGTCAAGAGCGTCCGCATCTTGTTGCGGGCGAGCGCGCGAAAAGCAACTCGCAAAACTTCGCTATATCTCAACGGCCACCTCCACGTCCGCCGCCGGGCCCACCGCCCGGTCCGCCACGTCCCCCGGGTTGGAGAGGATTCGCGCCGGCGGTAGACGACTTGGCGCCACCTTCCTGGAAAGTTATCAGCTGGTCGCCTTCCTTGAGGTCACCCGTTTTCATTTGCGTGTTTACGTAATCGGTGATGCCGGTTGTTACTGAGACTGGCTTTAGCTTTCCATCGACGGTCTTAGTCCAGACAACCTGCAACCCACCCAAATGGGAAGTATACGCTTGCCGAGGAATCTTGTTCTCCTGGTAGAGGGATCGGAGATCCGCGAAGGGCATATCCGGCACATAGGAAAGCGCCGCATTGGGAATCATAATTACGTTTTCCGCCTGACCGGTGGGAATGGTGACGTAGGCGGTTTCGCCAGGCAGCAGTTTTTCGTCAGGGTTGTCGAAATCGATGATGGTGGAATAAGTCACGACGTTTTGTACTGTCGTGGCGTTCAGGCGGACGGTGCTGACGCGGCCATGGAATTGTTCGGCCGGAAACGCATCCACTTGAAAGGTGACTTCCGCGCCGACGTGAATGTTGCCAGTGTCGGATTCGTCGGTGGCAGCGTAAAGCTGCATGCGCTTAAGGTCTTGCGCGATGGTGAAAACGTTGGGAGCCTGGAGAGACGCGGCAACGGATTGCCCTACGGTGATGCTGCGCTGGACGACGATGCCGTCAATGGGCGAGGTAATTGTGGAGTAGTTCAAGTTGGTAATGGCGTTATCGAGATTTCCCTGGGCCGACTCCACCTGCGCTTTGGCCTGATCGAGTTGCGCCTTGGCCTGATCCAGTTGCGCCTTGGCCTGGTTGAGCTGTGCCTGAGCAGCAACGACAGACGCGTCAGCCTGTGCCGTGGCCGATGCCGCCAGATCGTCCTGATCTTTTGTATCGATGCCCGCGACGGTAAGGTCGTGGACGCGCTTTCCATCAACGCGCGAATAATTCGCGGCGGCCTTCAGTTTGTTGACATTCGCTACGTCGGATTCGATGTTGGCCTGGAGCGAGACGATGTTCGCTTCGGCATTTTTTTCGTTAGCGACTTGGTTATCGTAGTTGCCTTTTGCCGTAGTGTAGGCCGCCTCATAGGGAGCTGGATCCAATTGTGCCAGTACCTGGCCGGCATGGACGCGGGTGTTGAAATCGGCAAACACATACAGAACGGTGCCGGAAATAAACGAGCCAACCGGGACCGTGGTGAGCGGGTTGACCGTTCCAGTGGCTTGGACAACCGCGGTGATCGAGCCACGACGGACGCTTGCCATGGTGTACTTAATCTCAGGCGTGCGGCCTCTGTAATAAAAGTAGCTCGGCCCGCCGATGATGATCACGAGGGCTAGAGAGGCAGCGATGCGATGGTTGGAAATAACCTTGGGTAGTTTCATTGGCAGTGTACCTTTTCCTGGTATTGCGACGTATCCGCGCGTTGCCCGGTTTCCTATTCAGGAAGGCGATCTCCGACACGGGCGGGGGCACTGAAGTCGCGTGCAAAACCCGCTGGCATTATGACGTATTCCCCGACGGGACGGTTACTTTTGATATTGGAATCCATGGGGCGTGTCTAGCGTGGGTCGGGTTCCCGCCCCCACGGGCGAGCCATCGTGAAGAAATGGGTTGGGCTGGAGGCGTGGTAAAATAAGCGGCCGTCAGATGTAGGCCCGTAGCTCAGTTGGTTAGAGCGCTTCCTTGACACGGAAGAGGTCAGAGGTTCGAGTCCTCCCGGGCCTACCATTCAATCCCTTCGCGAAAGCTATAGGCTGAGCCATACGGTTTGGGATGTGCAGACAGACTTAAGGCGGCACAACCGCCCTTCAACGTAAATCCTCTTCTCCAAGGAAATGAGAAGCGGCGAGCCGCGTTAGCGACTCGCCGCTTCCTGGTGAGGATCGCGGGATATAGCCTTTGCTAGGGAGTACGCAAGACTAGTTGCTGTCGTCGCCGCTGTAAGTCAGACCCAGCAGGACCGGCGTTCCTTCCTTTCTGACGGCGTCGAGTTCGTCGGGGTCGAGTCCCAGCAACTTGAGAATGGTTGGCGCCACTTGAGTTGTTTCGACAAAACTGTCGATTGTGCGCCGTTCAAACCTTGGGTTGGAGACGAGCAGCATAACGTTGGTGTCGTCAAAAGCGAAGCCACCATGCTCCTCCTGTTTTTTCGCGCTCCCGGTATAGATCACGCCGATATTCGGCGCCACGACGATATCGGGCGTGCGAGGGTCGCCCCCGGGCAGCAGTTTGCAGCACGGACCATTGACCGTTGGTACGCCGGGCGCGTTAAACATGGTTTCGAGCGAGCTGAGGTAGAAAATCTCGCCGATGCCCGCCTTTGCAGCGTCGGTTTCAAGGAGATTGACCGCCGTAACCGTGTTCGCGTTACTTACTGTGGTGTTCCCGGGTGAGAGCCACAATTGGGAAATGTCATCTTCGGTGGGCCCGGGACCGGCAATTTGCACGGCCGGGACGAGACCCGCCGCGGCAAGCAGGTTGGCCGGCGACGTGCCGTTGGTTCCGGAATGGCCGGGGATCGGGAAAAAGCGGTTGGGATCGATGGGGGATTGTCCGTGCTTGGCGGTGATGATGATGGCGGTCGAATCGAGCAGATCACGGCTCTTCAGTGCGCTGACCATCTGGCCGATCGCTGCATCGACAAAGGTGATTTCACTTTCCAATTTGGGCGTTGGAGTTCCCGCAGCATCTGTGTAGCAGCCGTTGACGCCGTTTTCAATCAGCTTCTCACCGACGCTGACGGCTTGGAAGTTCATTCCAAATAAGTTGGGCACTCGAGCATTCGCATCACCCAAGTGAGTCTTGCCGTTGATCTCGTTCACGATGGCGTTTACTTTCAACTGGTCATAGCACTGGATGGCCTGAAAATCGGTCGTCCAATCGTTCCCTGGCGTCGTAGCGTTCCCGCTTGCCTGGATGGTGGAGCAATCGAAGTCCGTGCCTGCGGTGATGACGCCCGGCAAGGAGATCTGATTGGAATTGACTTCCGGCGAATAGTAATCGTCCAGGTTGGTCGGCACCGAGCCATCCGTGTGTCCGTTGACGGCCGCGTAGACGGCGTGCTTGTCCGACCAGGCAGTGTAGCCGCCGGCGGCGTGTATCACCCCATAAATTGAGTTCGTGCGGATGAAATTCCAGGGGTAGACAGGAGCGCAAGCGGTGGGCTTGGAGAAAGGATCGCGTACGAACTTGTTGGGATCGAGGGAGATAATGCCACCGTCGATGACCGATTTGAAGGCGCCGCCTCCATTCAGCAGAAGTTGGTTGATTTCGTCGCCTTCCTCGTATTCGGTCTGCGTGCCGTTGTTTTTTCCAGGAGTGCAGGTTCCGGCGGCTAGTCCATTCCCGGTGGTCGTAGCGGGCGGCGCCAGAACGCGATCCCAAGCGACGTCATAAAATGCGCCGACAGTCCGTGGCGTGCCGCCGGTCACAAGAGCCATGAGCCCAGGAAAAGAATCCGACGGACGGGAAGTAGTGGTGCGAGTGTAGTTCACTCCACGTTCGCCAAGTTCGGCCAAATTGGGGCAAGTGTTGGATGCCACGCAGATCGCAAAATCAACTGCATGCATACCGTCAATGCTGATCAGCATGACGCGACGAATGCGACGACCGTGATCGTCGTCATCCCATCCGCGGCCACCCTTCGGACCGGCGTAGACATTGAAAACCGTGGACAACATGAGGGCGGCAAGCAAAGTGCCGGCCTTCAACTTACTAGCCATTGAAATTCTCCTTCGCATTTGTGTTCCTCCTTTGGAGAGCTGCAGGGGAGCAAAATCTAGCGGAGAGGACTCGGGGGCTGGTGAACGCGGGGTGAAGTGAATGTTAAATAGCGGAACGGAGGGGCGTAACAATTGTAACGAGACAAGGATTGATGTTAGGAAAGAAGGGTGAACACGTCACGGCGAAATTGAGATGATGCCGCATGGCTCACAAGAAAAGACACCCGATGGATTTGCCGATTCAGACGGCACGCATGTGGCTGACCCCCTGGCGGCCTGCAGACTCTGTTGCACTGCGAACCATCGCGCAGGATCTTCGAGTGATGAGATACATCACCGGGGGAAAGGCTTGGAGCAATGAACAGGTGCGTGAGTTCATCGCGCGCCAGATGCGCCACTCGGCCCGGCACGGTTTCTGCAACTGGAGTCTGCGGCGCAAGCCCGATGGACGAGTGATTGGACTGTGCGGGCTGCAGCCACTTACGATCGGGGCCGGGGGCGAGATCGAAATTGGCTGGTGGCTGGCCGTGAATTGCTGGGGGCGTGGACTGGCC
>DATNHU010000009.1:0-20148 GCA_035604795.1 Candidatus Limnocylindrales bacterium | reverse complement strand
GGACGAATGTCCGCACACTTCGGCGCGAAACTAGATGCGAAGGCAGCCGAAGCATTCGCAAATTCCGTCGGAGATTGGCCGGCGTTCGCGGACACGCCTGATGCGTTGAAACGATTGCAGCGGCGGCACAAATTGATGATCGTCTCCAATGTGGACCGCGTATCGTTCGCACGAACGCAGCCGAAGCTGGGAGTTGTGTTTGATGCAGTCGTAACCGCGGAGGAAGTTGGCGCGTACAAACCAGATTTGAAAATGTTTTATCGCGCGCTGGAAATTTCAGCGGGCTGGAGATTTTCGCCGAAGCAAATTCTGCACGTGGGTCAAAGTTTATTTCACGATCACGCGCCGGCGAAAAAACTGGGATTGAAATCGGCGTGGGTGAAAAGACCCAGTCTACGGGGAGACCTGGGAGCGACGCGGGATCCGGGGGAGGCGGTGAAACCGGACCTGGAGGTGAGCTCACTTGGGGAGCTTGCGGATATGATTGATAAAGAAGGAGTTAAGTAAGTTTTTCTTATTTAGTCAGTCGGTTGACTAAGTAAGGAGAATTTGAAATTTTCTGAAAAATGCGGTTTTTTGAAACGATAATATGGGACGCTTTCCAGTTGAAAAAACTTTCGCGCGGAAAAACTTCCGGCGATGCGCGTTGTAATGACCTTCTGTTCGAATGCTCCACGGGCGTCACTTCATTTGAATTGCTCCACTACTCTGTCAGCGACCTTTCTGTGAGCGACTTGTCTGTGAGCAAATTGGCGACGGCGGAATCCACTTGTTGACTGCTTATTGACTGGGGTGAAACGCGACCTATAGAAAAAGGGAGGCAGGTTCAGGGATTCGATAGAATTGAAGCACTCAACGAATCTCTTTTCACATAGAGAGGTGCCTGCCATGTTGCGACGCACTGCTTTTATTTTCACGGTTCTCTGTTTGCTGATTGTGGTGTCGATTCAGGCGCAAACGGGGCTGGGGACGCTTTCGGGGTACGTGCTGGCGGCGGATGGGAAAACCGGAGTGCCCAACGCTCGAGTTTATTTGCAGCCGGGGAATGGACACGCGGCGCACACTCTGCTGACGGACAAGCAGGGGCACTACAGCTTCACCAAAGTTCACCCAGGACTCTATGATCTGCGCGCGCACGCGAATGATTCGTGGTCGGAGCAGCGGCGAAACGTGGTGGTGAAGGCGAATCGGGAGATGGATGTGGATTTGAAGATTGTGCCGGCGAAGGTCGCGGCGGCAAAGCCAACATCACAGAAGTAAATCAAAGACCAACGGCAAACCTGAAGATTCAACGCAGAGGCGCCCGTTCGGCTCCGCTCCCTTCGGCGAGCTCAGGGCCGGCAGGGCAAGCTCCGGACACGGAGAATTAAGGTGGCGGGCGGTAGCGTGGGGCGCTACTGTTTTGAGGGCTGCGAGGGGGCTTCGTTGCGGAGGAGATGGGCGAAGTCTTCGAGGTCAGTGAGATTTACGTCGGAGACAACCCAGAAGTGCAGGGAGTCGCGCGTCCAGGCGATCACGTTGTAGCCCTGCTGGCTGGAGTGCGTTTCGGCGGCGTCCTTTTCGCCGCGGGCGTTGGTGACGAACTCGGTGATGTAGTGTTTGCGGCGCTGATATACAAGAGCGGCCGCGGGCTTGTGGTCCACATACTCCAGGCGTCCGGCGATCAATGGAAAACCCTGGGCCTCAAAATTCTGGACGGGCGGGGAGAAATCGAGTTTGCCGTTGAACCAGGGCTTTACGGTGTGTTGATCGGTGGACTCCACGTCGGCGAGATGTCCCGGAAGCAGCGAGCGGATATGGTTGGAGACGAATTCGTCGGAAGCGGAATCGAAAACTGGTTGACGCTGGGGGACGAGCTTCCAGGCCAGGACGGCAAACAAGAACATGGCCGCGGCGGCGAAGGCCCACTGCCAGGAGCGCTCACGGCGCGGGAATTCCATTACAGTTGGTTTCGTTGAGCGTGCTTCTTCGGGGAATGCGTTTGCGACGGCGGCTTCCACGTTGCGGCGCAAGCTTTCGGGCGCGGCGAATTTCAAATTATTCAGCGACATGGCCGAATGCAGGGTGCGATCTCTTTTAACCATATCCGTGCAGGGGGCGCAGCCGCGCAGGTGGTCTTCGATTTCGAGCGAGTGGACGAGGTCGAGTTCGCCATCCACGTAACCTGTCAGAAAGCGCCGGGATTCTTCGCAGGTCATGGCATTGGTCCTTTATTGGCGGCCGCTTTTGCCGGAGCTTCGGTGACCACCAACGGTGGTGGCGGCGCGCCAAGCGCTTCGCGCAGGCGTTCGCGGCCTCGCGCGATGCGCGACATCACCGTGCCGATACTTACGCCGGAAATCTCGGCGATTTCCTTGTAGGACATACCTTCCAACTCGCGCAGCACGACCGCCTCCCGGAAAACCACGGGCAGAGAGTCGAGTCCCCGGCGCAGGCGCCCGGCTTCGGATTGGGCGATTACTTGCGCTTCGGGACTCGAATAATATTGACTGCTGCCAGCCGCGTTTACGCTGGCCTCTGAGGTTGTCGCAGAGTGCGCCTCCTCGTCAAAGGCTTCCGCAAGTTCGGCGGCGCGGTTGCGTGTCAGCCACGAATAGCAAGTGTGGCGGACGATGGTGAGCAGCCAGGAGCGAGGGTCGCCTCCGCGGAAGCCGCTGAAAAAGCGCACGGCGCGGAGCATGGCTTCCTGAGCCAGATCCTCGGCGTCCTGCGGATTGCGGACCAGCCAGCGCGCGAGGTTGTAGGCCGCGTCCAGATGCGGCATCACCAGTTGCGTGAATTGTTCGCGCTGGACAGATCCGTTCAATGAACCGGCTGCCTTTCCTCAGGCATCGCAATGCCAGACTCCGATGGAGGGTACTTTATTCCCGAATGTGCGCGGGCGACATTTGGGGGAAGTATTGGGATGCGGGGAGGCGGTGGAAAGGTTCATGGAGGGAGGCGAATGTATTGGATTAGTTCGGAGACGAAGCTCGCACCGAGCTACAGGAGGCAAAGGCAACAGCAAGAGATTCACCACAGAGGCACCCTTCGGCTTCGCTCAGGGCAGGCTCCGGTCGCAGAGGTGGCACGGAGAATTATTGGTGTCATTGGCATTCAGTTGCTCAATTGGCGGTTAGAGACCTCAGGGCCCCCGGAAAAACGCCGGGGCGCCCTGAGCTACGGAGGACGGTGCAACCTACATGGGACTGCTATCATCGAGTCCGTAGGTGTGGGGGGGAGGATTCGTGTGGCGCTGCGGAATAATTTGATTCCCAAAATTTGCGGAATCGTGGCGGCGGGTGCGGGGCTGGTGGGTGCGATTGCGCCCCACGGATTATGGGCAGCGCCCGCGTCCGGGCACGCACAGGGGCAGGCGCAGGAGCCTGCGATAAGGCGCGAGGTGAACCTGGTGCCGGTGTACTTTACGGTGCGAGATGCGAAGCGGGCGCTGGTGACGAATCTTACGAAGGACGAGTTTCACGTTTACGAGGATGGGAAAGAGCAGGCGATTGACACGTTTGCGCATGAGAGCGATGTGCCGCTGAATGTAGGCGTGCTGCTGGACACGAGCACGCGCATGGAGGTGCTGCTGGCGGCGGAAGCCGACGCGGCCAATTTGTTTCTGACCAAAGTGGTGAGGCCCACGGATCTGGCGTTTGTGCTTAGTTTTGACGCGCGGGTGAACGTGCTGCAGGAACCGACTCAGGAATTGAAGGCGCTGGAGCGCGGAGTGTTCAGCATCACGCGAGGGGCGCTGGCGGGTGAAGAGCCGATCGATCGCATGCCAAGCACGGTAGGGAATCCGGCGCCAAGCAATGCCAGAAATCTGCGGGAGGCGCACATTTTTGACGCGGTGGGAGTGGGCACGAACCGGTATCTGGCTCCCGAGATTGGGCGGAAGGCCATGGTGATCCTGGCGCTGGCGGATGACGCGAAAAGCGAAACAAAGCTGGAGGACGCGCTGCGGAGTCTGCAAGAGACCAATACGATTGCTTACGTGCTGGAGTTTGAGCACTCGGCCCACGACGATTGCGATGTGCTGCACATTTTTCATCCGGGGAGCGGGAGCGTGACGCGATTGGCGGAGGAGACCGGAGGGCGGGTGATCAAAGTGAAGGGGCGCGACAAACTGCGGGCGGCGTTTGAGGAGATTGCGGAGGAGCTGCACAGCCAGTATTTTTTGGGGTACTACATGCCGAATGTGGTGCGCGATTCGAAGTTTCGGAGGATTGACGTGAGGACGAGAAACCACGCGCTGAAAGTGCAGGCGAGGAAGGGATATTACGCGGACCCGGTGGAGGAGAAGTAGAGGCTAGGAAACAACGAGGCGGTGGGAATGAGTGAGGATTGCGTAACGCAGAGACGGCCTTCGGCTTCACTCCCTTCGGCGAGCTCAGGGCAAGCAGGGCAGGCTCCGGGCGCGGAGCGGACGCGGAGGGGATTCAAGGTTCGGGCTGAGAGATATGGGAATAATTTGTGGAGAGGGTGAGTCTGGATAGGTGAAAGGGAGCTTGGCAACACCACTCGCTTCGCTTCCTGTTTGAGGCCGCGCGCCGCTTGGCGCTGACGGCTTTGGTAACACTCCTAAGCGCCGCCGTCCGCGTTCCCCACCGGAATTCAGCGGGCGGCGGCCCCCCTTTTTTCGGCGGGCGCAACGCTTCGCGCCACAGGGAAAACCAGTAGCGCCCTTACGGAGAACATTTTACGCGTTCAAACGCGAGAAGAAAAATTTTGCACGCGGCTAGGGAGTTGGCGCCGCGGGTTTGGTGAATTTGGAATCGTCGATGGGGACGTTTTGCTGGACGCTGTCGATTTGGATGGTGAATCTCCCGTTGGGGCGCGAAAGAGTCCAGCGGAACGGGATTTTGATTCCGTCGGCCTCGCGGTAATCGGCGTAATCAACTTGAACGGGCATCTGCCCCAAACCCACATCATTATATTTAATCAGGCGAACGAGCAGGCCGGTCTGCTGGTCGAAATAGAGCCTGACGGTGGGCGTGTTTGGCCCGCGCGCGAGAAGCATGTACACGTCCTCGTTGCCGATCTTATCGGGGCGGGCGCCGCGCATCTGCGGGAAAACTTTCTTGAGGTCGGTGGCCGGGGAGAAAATGGCGTCCACCATGGCGCTATGGGAATCGATGGAGTTCATGTCCGTGGAGCCGCGGCGGCCGGAGAGCCACCCCGAGGTGCCGTCGAAGGCAGTGAAGCTGTCGCCGCCCGGGCCGTGAGATACGGTCACGCGTTTGTCGGGAGCCTTCATAAACAGATCGATCGGAGTGGGATTTGGGCCGAAGATTAGATTCCCTTTTTCAATGCGGGTGGTAATTTTCGCGAGCGCGTCGGCGCCGCCAACGGCCTGGGCAAATTTGGCGAGGACTTGATCGGCGGTGGGCGGAGCGGCAGGAGGCGGGCCCCCTTCACCGCGGCCTGCCTCCCGGGCTGGAGGCGGCGAATCGGAATCCCTGACGGCGGGCACCGAGACTGGAGTCTGCGACCCGTGATGGCAAGTGCTGCAGGTGACGTTGCGATTGCCATTAAAGTTGGCCTTGTTGATTTCGTTGGTCATGAGCATCATCTTGCGCGCAGTGGCTTTGGGGAGCTTGTCGTCCTTATCAAAGTTTTCCTTGCCATCAATGGTGCCCACGTGGCAGAACTCGCATTCCACGCCGAGCGAAACAGTGATGAAATCCATGGAGGGACGGAGCTTTTCGGCGTCGAGATCCTTCAGGACCTGGATGTTCTTGTAATACTCACCGGCTTTCTTGCCCGCCATGCTAGGTGGAGGAGTCTGCTGGGCCGGCGCGGCAGGCGCCGCGGCTGCACCGCCGGATTGCGCGCGGGCGGCGACCATGGCCAGAGCCAGTGAGGCGGCCAAAACGGTGACGGATAGAACTGCTTTTTTGGAATTGGCGATCATTATTGCTCCCCCTCTTATTTGGTTGCGGCGTGAATTCTATCAGACGACCGGCGGTAAATGCGCGTTTTCTCCAATGATTTAGGGGCAGTACTACAACCCGGGTACTGAAAAAATTGAAGCTTCCGGCTCATTGAGAGGAGCGAGTGCAGCCGTCAGGATGTGGTGACGGGTTGGGCGCGCGCTGCGGGGACGCCACTGCCGAGCGATCGGCGGTGTAAGCGAGCGACCCAGCCCGCCACTCTTTTGTGGCGCTTCACAGCGAGAACCTCCTACCGGGTGTTCTCTCTCTCCTTAAAATAAAGCTTCAGTCGCGGGCCTTCGGGGATTGACCCCCTGAGGGCCCGCGAATTTTTTGTGGCGACACTTGCGCTCGCACACAAATCCCTCATTCTTGCCTGACGTCATAAAGACGTGCTTGGGATGAAAGTGTTATCGGCGCATCGCCAAGCAATAATCGTTCACGACTGAGTTGGACTGGAACGCAAGCTGCCTCTTCTAATGTTGCCGGGACGAGTGAGTGCATCTAAGTTGTTGCAACGGAGGGTAAGGCGACGGAGATGAAGAGCTGGAGATGACAGGGCGCGACGACAGGCGCAGCGGGAATGTAAGGATCGGGTGACACTGAAAATGCGGGTGGGCGAGACGACAATGTTGAGAGCGGGAAAACGCGCACTGACGCTCACTGTGGCGACGCTGCTGGGCCTGGGAATTGTGCGTGGCGCGGCTCGCGCCGGCACGGTTGAAGGGCGCGCGGGGGACGAGGACGCCGTGAAGCAGAGTTCGGCGACGCGGGAGGCGTTTGACCGGTATGTGAAATTGACGGAGGAGAGGATTAACGCGGAACTTGCGCCGGGTGGCCCGTTTCTGTGGCCGGATACGCTGCCTGCCGGAGAACGAGATGGCGCTTATGCAGCCTTGCGGCGCGGGGAGATACGGATTGAGCATTTGGCAACGCTGGATCATGGGAAAGAAATCGAGTGCCCGAAAGGATTGATTCATCACTGGGTTGGAATCGTCTATGTGCCCGGAGCGACGCTGGAGCAAACGCTACGAATGGTGCAGGACTACGACCATCACGCGGAAGTTTACGCGCCGGATGTGGCGCGGTCGAAACTGATTTCGCGCGCGGGCGATGATTTCCGCGTATACCTGCGATTTCACCGCAAGAAAATTGTGACCGTGGTGCTGGATACCGAGCACGATGTGCATTATCAGCGGCTGGATGCGACGCGCGCGGCGAGCCGGAGCGTTTCCACTCGCGTGCAAGAAGTACGTGATGCGGGATCGAAAGATGAAAAGGATTTGCCGGAAGGCGAGGGCGGAGGATATTTGTGGCGAATCAACAGCTACTGGAGATTTCTGGGGCGCGATGGCGGGACGTATGTGCAATGCGAGTCGGTTTCGCTGACGCGCGATATTCCGCTGGGATTCGGGTGGCTGATAGGGCCATTTGTGGAAAGTATACCGAGGGAGTCGCTGCGGTTTACGCTGGAGGCGACGAGAAACCATTTGGGGGCGGCGCGGAATTCGGCGGCGCCGGTCGTTCAATAGTAGGGGCGGGTCAGCAAAGACGACGGCACCCCGTCGGGCCGCTCATTCGACATGAGCGGGACTGCCGCAAAGTAGTGCAATCGCAGGTGCAATCCACGGAAAAACAATCATTTCGGGATCAAACGCCAACGGTGTCATTCTGAGCGAAGAATCCCTCCGGGCCCTGGCCAAGAAGAACATGCGGACGAATGACCCCACAAGAAAAACACGCAGAGGGATTCTTCGCGTTTGTCTTGTTAGTTTCAAAGTCTTCGGAGGGGTTCTTCGCTTCGCTCAGAATGACACCGTTACGAGTGGGCAGAATGACATCAAGGCGGACACATACTCAAGAGCAGAAGTTCCCGAAGTGGAACGATGTCTCTTCGCTTCCGCTCGCGGGAAGCGTGGTATTCTCGCCGAAACTTTTTTGGCGAGAGGCGCGCGATGTTCCAAAACAATCTTTTGGCGGGGCGGACGATATTCCTTACCGGCGGCGGGACAGGGCTGGGGCGGTCCATGGCTCTGCGGACCGCGGGGTTGGGCGCGAGATTATTCCTGGTGGGGCGGCGGGAGGATCCGCTGCGCGAGACGGCAGAAACGATTCGCGCGGCTGGAGGAGTGTGCGGCTATGCGACCGCGGACGTGCGCGACTTCGCAGCGGTGGAGGCGGCGGTGGCCGCAGCGGAACGTGAATTGGGGAGCGTGGACACACTGATCAACAATGCGGCGGGAAATTTCATCGCGCGCACGGAGAAGATTTCGCCCAATGCGTTTGCGGCGGTGGTAGGCATCGTGTTGCACGGAACCTTTCACTGCACGCAGGCGCTGGGGCGGAAGTGGATTGCCGCAGGAAAACCGGGGACGGTATTGAACATTGTTACGACCTATGCCGCGGCGAATTGCGGGTCGGGCTATGTGGTGCCATCGGCGGTGGCGAAGGCGGGAGTGCTGGCGATGACCCGGTCGCTGGCCGTGGAGTGGGCGCGGTACAACATCCGGCTGAACGCGATTGCGCCCGGACCGTTTCCCACGGAGGGAGCGTGGTCGCGGCTGATGCCCAGCAAGGAATTTGAGGAGCACACGCGGCGCACGCATCCGATGAAACGGTTTGGGAAACACGAGGAACTGGCGAACCTGGCGGCGTTTCTGCTTTCGGATGCGGCGGGATACATCAATGGCGAGTGCGTGGTGATTGACGGCGCGCAATGGCTGCGCGGGGCGGGGGAGTTCAATGATCTGGCGGATTTGCCGGATAGCGTGTGGGAATTGATGGAGTCAGCGCGGAAGACCGGAGGAAAATAGAAGAGGGGCGACGGGGAAGGTGGGAGGACGATAGGACTCGCTCGAAAATCGGTAGTACTTCAGGATACTTACTGGTTACCCGGCATATACGCTGCGATTGACTATAGCGTGATAGCATTTTTACAGGAGTATGTGTCTCTTTCCCCCGAAGGTCGGAGGAATTACCGATATGGTAAACCGAAACGCAATGCGGCGCAGCCCACTGCGCGACGCAGGGTTCTCACTGATTGAGCTGATGATTGTTGTTGCGGTGATTGTGATTATCGCGGCCCTGGCTATCCCCAGCCTGTTGCACGCCAGGATGGCCGCCAACGAATCCGCGGCCGTTTCAGCGTTGCGGACGCTGGCGAGCGAAGAAGCGAATTACGATGCGTCGTGGTCCGTGGGATATTCTCCTACGCTGGCCGCGCTTGGCCCGTCGTCACCCGGCACGGCCGCTTCCTCGACCAACGCGGACTTGATCGATTCGATACTGGCGAGCGGAATACGCGGCGGATACCAGTTCATTTATGTTCCGCTGATTTCCGCGGGAACCACTAAGCCCACCGGCTATCAAGTCAATGCAAATCCGATCAGCCCGGGAATTACCGGAGAATGGTATTTCTTCCTAGATCAGTCGAATGTGATCCGGCAGGCTTATGGGATGCCCGCGGATGCGACCTCTTCTGTGATTCCGCGATAGGCGGAAGAAAGCTTCGGATTTCGGGTACATCGTTACCTTCAGCAAGAACCAAAGAACGGCTGGAAGCCGGCGCTAGGAGGCCCCCCTCCAGAGCGGGCCCAGGTTTAGATTGACCGCATACCCTCCCATTTCCCCCATTTCCGCGCAACCAAGAACTCAGGGAAAAATCAACGTGACGAATTGACATGGGGCGCGTCTATATATAGCGTGGCCGCATATGGAGGCCATACAACTATGCAACCTGAATTGAAGAAGGGGACCGCAGAGGTATTGATCCTCTCTTTGCTGGAGCAGCGGCCACGGCACGGGTACGAAATCGCGAAGCTGATCGAGAAGCGCTCCGAGGGCGTGCTGGAGTTCCACGTGGCCTCGCTTTACCCCATGCTCTATCGGCTGGAGCGGCGAGGATGGATCGAGGGCCGGTGGCTGGAAAAGCCAGGGCAGCGGCGGCGGCGATTCTACAAATTGACGACGGCGGGACGGCGTGCGCTGCCCGAAGAGCGGAAGAACTGGCGGGAATTTATCCGAGCGATTGAGCGCGTGGCGCAGGTCGGGAATGCGTGAAAGGAAACCAATCGATTGGAAGCGGTATGTCCGCCAGCGCCTGCCCACGCTGGGGCTGAGCGGCGCGCGCGAACAGGAGATTGTCGAGGAACTGGCGCAGCAGCTCGATGGCGCGTATTCGGAGGCGCTGGCACGTGGCGAGAGTGTTGCTGAAGCGGAGGGCCGCGCCGCGGCGCAGATTCCCAACTGGGCTTCGCTGGCGCTGGAAATTCGGCGCGCGGAGCAGCCTCTGGTGGAAAAAATTGCCGCAACTGTTCCGGAAAATTGGCGGGAGGCCATGCGTGAGGAAAATCTAAGGAAGCGCCGGGGAGGGAATATGTTCGCAGATTTATTTCAGGATGTGCAGTACGCGCTGCGGATGCTGCGGAAGTCGCCGGGTTTCGCCGCGCTGGTGGTGCTGACGCTGGCGCTGGGAATCGGCGCAAACTCGACAATTTTCTCGGTCATCAACGGAGTTCTGCTGCGCCCTCTGCCGTATTCCGAGCCCGAACAACTTGTGCGTGTACTGGAAAGCAATCCAGGAAAGGGATGGCCGACATTTTCTGTCTCGCCGCCCAATTTTCTGGACTGGCGCGCGCAGACGCACTCGTTCGCAGGGCTGGCGGCCACCGAAAACAATGCCTATACGTACACGGGCGGAGATGTTCCGGAAAGGTGGACGGGACCGCAGGTTACGGAGGGTTTTTTCGAGACATTGAGGGTTCAGCCGGAACTTGGGCGATTGTTTATCCCGGATGAATTCCAACCCGGAAAGAATCACGTGGTGGTAATCAGCGATGCGCTGTGGCGCAGCGCGTTCGCCGGGGATCCCGCGGCGATTGGCCGCAGCGTCTCGCTCGATGGACAGTCATACACGGTGATCGGCGTGATGGGCCCGAAATTTCGATTCCTGAGTGCAGCCACACAGGTCTGGGCTCCATTGGTCTTCACTCCCAACGAACTCCAGAATGCACGCGGAGCGCACTTCCTAGGAGACATAGCGCGGCTGGGGCCGGGAGTCAGCTTGGCGCAGGCGCAGTCGGAAATGGCGGCCATCGCAGAGAGGCTGGAGAAACAATATCCGGTGTCAAACTCCGGATGGACAGTGGCCATCGTGCCGCTTTCCGAGGGAGGGGGAGTGGCGCAAATCCGCCCCGCACTTCTGGTGCTGCTGGGTGCGGTGGGGTTTGTGCTGCTGATCGCCTGCGCGAACGCGGCCAACATGTTGCTGGCGCGAGCGACCGTGCGTCACCGAGAGATCGCGATTCGCCTGGCGCTGGGTGCGGGACGGGCGCGGGTGGTGCGCCAACTGCTTACGGAGAGTGTGGTGCTTTCGTTTGCGGGTGCGGCGCTGGGTTTGCTGATTGCGTTCTGGAGCACGCGGGTGATTGCCGCGCTGCCGCCCAGGTTTCTGCCCCGAGCCCAGATGGTTTCGGTGGATGGGCGAGTTTTATTTTTTACGCTGGCCCTGGCGTTGGTGACAGGAATTTTGTTCGGACTGGCGCCCGCCCTGACACTTGGACGAGAAGATCTGGCGGGGGCATTGAAGGATGGGGGGAGGGCAGGCGCGGCGCGCGGAGGACTGCGCAAGTTGCTGGTGGTTGCCGAAGTCATGCTGGCATTTGTTTTGCTGTCGGGAGCGGGGCTGCTGGTGCGCAGCTTCACGCATCTGACCTCCGTTGATCTCGGATTGCAGACCGCCGGGCGATACGCATTCGACTTGAGCGCTCCGCAAACGCGCTATCCCACGCCGCAGAAGCAACTGGAGTTCTTCAGTCAAGTACAGCAGCGCGTGGCTGCCTTACCCGGAGTGGATTCGGTGGCGCTGGTTTCGCTGATCCCCATCAGCGGCGATGACGAGATGTACGAAGTCGCTCTTGCGGGCCAGCCTTCTTCCGAGAGCAATCCTTCGGCGCTTTCTTATCGCGTGACTCCCGGCTTTCTGCGCACCATGGGAATACGGTTGCTCGCCGGGCGTGATTTCACGGCCGCCGACGACCTCACCGCGCCGCACGTGTGCATCATCAACGATGTTTTCGCACGGGCCATGTTCCCGGGCCGCGATCCCATCGGGCAGAAGATTCAGTTCGGGCATCAATTCAATATCGTGCGCGAGATCGTGGGTGTTGCAGGGTACGTAAATCAATACGGGCCGGCCGAAGAAAAGTCTCTTCAGGTTTATGAGCCGTTCGCGCAATTTCCACGGACTGATATGTCCTTGATCTTGCGCACCAGCGGAAGTGGCGCGGGACTGGCGGCGGCCGCGCGCGTCGCGGTGCGAGAAGTGGATCCGCAACAGGCGGTGATCGGATTCCGGTCCTTCGACGAACTGGTAAGTGAATCCGTGTCGCTGCCCCGTTTTCGCACCGTGTTGCTGGGTCTATTCGCGGGATTGGCGGCACTGCTTGCGGCCGCCGGACTTTACGGAGTGATGTCCTATACGGTTACCCAACAAACGCAGGAAATTGGAATTCGCATGGCGCTGGGCGCGCAGCCATCGCAGATCCTGCGATTGATGGTAAGCCGCGGGATGGGGCTGGTGGCAGCGGGCGTGGCGCTGGGTCTTGCCGGAGCATTGATCCTAACGCGAGTGATGCAGTCGTTCGCGGCATTTTTATTCGGAGTGAAGCCGAATGACCCGGCGACGCTGGTGGCCGTAACGATATTGTTCGCGGTGGTGGCGGCGACGGCGTGCTGGTTGCCTGCATGGCGGGCGAGCCGGGTGGATCCGTTGGTGGCGCTGCGGTACGAGTGAGCGATGGATCGGGCGATGCGCGATTGGAAGAAATACGTACGCGAACACTTGCCGGTGCTGGGACTGAGCGGGGCGCGAGAGCAGGAGATTGTCGAGGAGCTGGCGCAGCAACTGGATGAGGCGTATTCGGAAGCGCTGGCGAGGGGCGCAAGCGTCGCTGAGGCGGAAGGGCGAGCGCTGGCGCAGATTCCGGATTGGAATGCGCTGGCGCGGGAGATCCGGCGCGCGGAACAATCGGCAGCGGCGAAATTAGCAGAACGCGCGCCCGAGAATTGGCATGCGGCGGTGCAGGAAGAGAATCTTCGCAAGCGCAGGGGAGGAAACATGATCGTGGATCTGCTGCAAGACTTACGTTACGCGATGCGCATGATGCGCAAGAATCCGGGATTTTCGGCGATAGCGGTGCTGACACTGGCGCTGGGGATCGGAGCGAACACGGCGCTGTTCAGTGTGATCAATGCGATCCTGCTACGCACGCTGCCGGTTCACGACCCGCAGGAACTTGTTACGCTCTCCGACCCGGAAGCCTCGGGACAATTTGCGGGGCTGCAGACAGGCGATCGCAGCATGTTCACTTATCACGAATTTGAGGGACTGCGTGACGGTAACCAGGTTTTTTCAGGAATTATTGCGTTTGGTTCCTCGCCCGTTTCCGCTCCGGTTGCGGCGAACAGCTCCGATGGCGGCAGCCAGGCGCAGGTGCTCATGGTGAGTGGCAGTTACTTCGACGTGCTGGGAGCAGAGCCAGGGATGGGTCACGCGTTTTCCACCGAAGTCGACCAAGGGCGCGGCGGGTATCCGCAGGCAGTGTTGAGTTACGCATTCTGGCAGCAACGGATGGGGCAGGATCCGAACGTAATCGGGCGGAAGATTCGCATTCGCAAGACTACATTCGATGTGATCGGCGTGATGCCCGCCGGGTTCACGGGAATCGTCGTGGGAAGCGCGCCGGAGGTGTGGGTTCCCCTGACGATGCAGCAGGGTGTGAATCCCGGAGTGGATGTGCTGACGCAGCCGCCCGGACAGATCCGCCGATACATGTTTCTTCACATTGTTGGGCGGATGAAGCCGGGAGTGAGCTTGACGCAGGCGGATGCGTCGGTGAACGGCACGTTCCACAATTTGCTGGAGGCAGATGGCAGCACAATCGCAGACGCAAAGCGGCGCCAGGATCTGACCAACTCAAGGATAAAGACACGTGACGCCCGGCACGGGCTTTCTGAGCTTCGAGGGGAATATGCACAACCATTGGAAGTGTTGATGGCGCTGGTGGGATTGCTGCTTCTGCTGGCCTGCGCGAATGTGGCGAATTTATTTCTGGCGCGGGCGTCGGGGCGCGAGCGCGAACTCGCTGTGCGAGTGGCATTGGGGTCGGGCCGCGCACGTCTGGTGCGGCAGATGCTGACGGAGAGCGTTTTTCTTTCGGCGTTGGGCGCGGTTGTGGGATTGCTGCTGGCGAAGTGGGGAGACAGCCTGCTGCTGCAACTGGTTTCCGGAACGTCCACACCTGTTCCGCTCGATGTCCATCTGGATGCGACGGTGCTCGCATTTACAGTTGGAGTCATGCTGCTGACCGGAGTTTTGTTCGGACTGGCGCCGGCATTGCGCGCGACGCGCGTGGACCTGAACCTGGTTCTGCGCGGAGCGGCGAGGAATATCTCGGGAGGCGGGCAAGGCGCGGGGCGCCTGCCGATGGGCAAAATTCTGGTAGGGGCCCAGGTTGCGATATCGCTGTTGTTGCTGATCACAGCGGGATTGTTTGTGCGGAGCCTGCAGAAATTGACCGCAGTGCCGTTGGGGTACGACACCAATCACCTGATCCAATTCCGAGTGGCTCCGACAGTGGACGGGTATAAGCCAGAGGGGATTTCCCCGCTGGTCGACCAGCTACTGGCGAGGTTAAACACAATCCCCGGCGTCCGGGGCGCCACGGTTTCAGAGAATGGCCTTTTTTTCGGCGGAGACTCCGGCGATGACGTCAGCATCGTAGGAATTCCTCCAAAAACCGGCCAGGATATGGGAATTGCCATGGATTCCGTCGGGCCGGGGTACTTTTCGACGATCGGGATTCCGATACGGATGGGCCGGGACGTGGAAAGCCGGGACACCGCGGGAACCCATCACCTGTGGGTGAACGAGTCGTTGGCGAAATATTTCTTTGGAGCGACGAGCCCGCTAGGGCAGCACATCGTGATTCACTATTCGTTTGGCGACATCGAGTATGACGTTGTGGGCGTGGTCGCCGACGCGAGGCCCAACTCGATTCGCGACGACATTGACAGGCGATGCTACCAATCCTTCTCGGACCGGCCGATTCAAAATTCAGTGTCCATTTTTGAAATCCGGACGGCCGGAGATGATGGGGCCGTGACAGCTGCGGTTCGTGATCTAGTCCACCAAACTGATGCGGGACTTTCGCCACCCGTTTTCCGCACTGTCCCCTCACTGATTGATCTTCGGCTGGTGCGCGACCGGCTGACCGCGAAGCTTTCGACATTTTTTGGGCTGGTGGCGATGCTGCTGGCATGCATCGGGCTTTATGGCGTTCTTTCCTACAACGTGGCGAGACGGACAGGGGAAATTGGCGTGCGAATGGCGCTGGGGGCGCAACGCGTTGAAATCCTGCGATTGGTTCTGCAGGATGCGCTGGTGGTGGCGGGAATCGGAACCGTGGCGGGACTGGGAGCGGCGCTGGCAACTACACGCGTGCTGGCGAGTTTGCTCTACGGACTGACCGCGCGCGACCCCGCAACGCTGGCGGTTTGCGCGGCGATTTTGCTGGCCGTAGCGGCACTGGCAGCGGCGCTGCCCGCGTGGCGCGCATCGAGAGTGGATCCCATGAACGCGCTGCGGTATGAGTGAGCGAGGGATGGAGACATGCGCGACTGGAAGAATTACGTTCGGGAACATTTGCCGGCGCTGGGACTGAGCGGGGCGCGCGAGCAGGAGATCGTCGAGGAGCTGGCACAACAGCTGGATGAGGCTTACGAGGAGGCGCTGGCGCGGGGAGCGAGTGTAACGGAAGGGGAAGCTCACGCAGGCGCGCAGATTCCCGATTGGGAGGCGCTAGCCAAGGAAATCCGACGCGCCGAGCAGCCCATCAATGAAAAGATAGCGGCCACTGTTCCCGACCACTGGCGCGAAGCCGCACGAGAAGAAAAACTCCGAACCTATCGAGGGGAAAATATGCTGGCCGATCTATTGCAGGATGTGCGCTACGCGCTGCGGATGCTGCGCAAATCGCCAGGGTTCACGGCGATTGTGATACTGACGCTGGCGCTGGGCATTGGCGCGAACACGGCGATTTTTTCGGTTGTGGATGCGGTGTTGCTGTACCAGCTTCCGTTTCCACAGTCCGAGCAGCTCATGATGATTCATCGCGGTGAAGGCAGTTCGGTCCCCTATCCTGAATTCGCCGACTTGCAAGCGCAAACCAACACTTTCCAATATTTGGCGCTCAATCGCCGGGACAGTTTCAACTTGACGGGGGCTGGAGATGCAGAGCGCATGGTCGGAAGAATGGTCTCCGCTGATTTCTTCACGATTATTGGGACGCAGCCAATCCTGGGCCGCAATTTTCGGCATGAAGAAGACACCTTGAATGCCGCGCCAACCGTAATCTTGAGCGAAGGATTGTGGCGTAGAAAATTTGCAGCCGACCCGCAGGTCCTAGGAAGAAACATCACACTCAGCGGCCAAGACTACGCAGTGATCGGAGTTTTTCCGGAGTTGCCCAAGTTCTTCGCCAAGGTAGACATTTATGTGCCCATCGGGAACTGGGCCGCCCCTGCGTTTCGGAGGCGCGGAGCGGGCTTCGGGACGGCCGTAGTTGCCAGGCTGAAGCCGGGCGTGTCGATTGCGCAATCGCGAGCCAACCTTACCCAGGTGGCGCAGAATCTGGCCGCGACCTATCCAAAAGAAGATAAAGGGTTGGAGTTCTCCGAGGTTTCCTTCAGGGATTCCAGCATTGGCGATTTGCCAAGCACCCTAATTTTATTTTCCGCGGCTGTGGGTTTCGTGCTTTTGATCGCCTGCGCCAATGTCGCAAACTTGCTTTTGGCCAGGTCAAACGGCAGGACACGAGAATTGGCCATCCGGATGACCATGGGCGCGGGCCGCAGGCGAGTCATTCGGCAACTACTGACGGAAACTGTTCTCCTAGCCATTGCAGGAGGCGCGCTGGGCCTGCTGCTGGCTACCTGGAGCATGAGCGCGATGCGCGGGATTGCTCCCGCGGGCCTGTTGGGGGAGGAAGGGTCGGGTCTCGACGCTCGTGTGTTGGGATTTACGCTGGCTATTTCAGTGTTGACGGGAATTCTCTTCGGAATTTTTCCGGCGCTGAAAACTTCACGGCCCGATTTGCAAAAGATTCTCAAGGAAGGCGGAAGAGGAACTGTCGGCGGGCACGGACGCACGCAGGCCGCGCTTATTGTTTCCGAAATCGCGCTGGCCACGGTCCTGCTGGTTGGCGCGGGCCTGATGATCCGGAGTCTGGCTTTCATCTGGGCCGTGGATCCGGGTTTCAATCCGCACAATGTGCTCTCCTTCAGCGTTTCGCTATCACCCTCCCACGCAAAGGACCCGGCCAAAATTCGACGGATGTACTCGCAGTTGACTGAAAAACTGCGGGCGACGCCCGGCGCGTCGGCTGCGTCTCCATTCTTTGGAAACCTGCCCATGACCGGCGATTCCGACTTTCCATTCTGGCGGGAGGACAAACCGCGTCCGGACAATGAAAACGATATGTCGGATACGCTTTGGTATGCGGTGAGTCCGGATTACCTCTCCGCGTTACAAATTCCATTATTGCGTGGCCGATTTATTACCGACCGCGATACAAATTCCGCGCCGCCTGTGGCGGTGATTGATGAAAAAATGGCCCGCAAATTATTCCCGGGGGAAGACCCGCTCGGAAAACAATTGCATCTGACGTTCTTCAACGAAGTGGTGGAGATCGTGGGAGTGGTGGGAGATGTGAAGCAACATGGATTGACGTCGGCGGCGGACGACGGGCAATACCAAACCTACTTTTCCTTCCAACAGGTTCCTGAGCGGCTGTTCCCCCTGCTTTCCAGCGAATCCAGAGTGGTGGTGCGCACGGCGGTGCCCCCGCTGAGCATTGTTGAACCGATCCGCGAGCAAGTGAAGGCGCTGGACGATCAGCAGGTGATGTATGGCGTGCAAACGATGGACGAGGTCCTGGACGAGTCGGTAGCCTTCCGCCGTTTTGAGATGACGTTGCTGAATGTGTTCGCCGGGTTGGCGTTGTTGCTTGCGTGTGTGGGGATCTATGGAGTGATTTCCTATCTGGTGGGGCAGCGGACGAATGAAATCGGAATTCGCATGGCGCTGGGCGCGCAGCCGGGGGATGTGTTGCGCATGGTGATTGCGCGGGGCGCCTGGCTGCAAATACTGGGGGTTGGTTTGGGCATCGCAATAGCGCTGCCGTTGATGCGATTGCTGAGCGGTTTCCTGTTTGGAGTGACGGCGACGGACCCGATTACGTTTATTTCCGTGGCGGTGCTGTTGATCGCGGTGGGATTGTTGGCGTGTTACATTCCGGCGCGGCGGGCGAGCCGGGTGGATCCACTGGTGGCGCTGAGGTACGAGTGAGATTTTAGCGTCGGCGATTCACAACGCCGCGACGCGTGATGTGATTGGCTGGGAGAGGCCTCGGGGCCGCCGGTTGAATGCGCCGTCGCGCCCCGAGCTACAGCGGCAAATCTTCCGCTCAACTGAATTAGGACTTCTTGGTGCTTAGCGCGGCCTTGGCCTGTTCGGCCAAATGCGCGAAACCAGCGGCGTCTTTCACGGCCATGTCAGCCATGACCTTGCGGTCCAGCGTGATGCCCGCGGCCTTCAACCCGTGCATGAACTGGCTATAGGAAAGACCGGCGAGGCGGGCTCCGGCGCCGACGCGCTGAATCCACAGGCGGCGAAACTGGCGCTTCTTGTTGCGGCGATCGCGAAATGCGAAACGCTCCGCGCGGTTGGCGGCTTCCTGCGCGGACTGATAGAGCTTGCTCTTGGTGAGGAAGAAACCCTTGGTGCGCTTGAGATACTTTTTGCGGCGCGCGCGGCGCTTGGTTCCACGTTTTACTCTGGCCATTTTGTTTGCTCCTGCGGGAGACGCACACCCGCGCGCGAAGGCGAAATTTCTTTCGCAAAAAACGTGCGGAGGATACATCTCCACGGCGTGTTGGGAATGCGCGGCGCCCTAACGGTCAGGTTGCTCGCGCTTGAAGCCGCTGAATGCTTGCGGCTTCGCTGGCCGGCAGGCCCGCCGTGGGCGGATTACGCGCTGCCTGGCACAGAAAACAACAAAACATCTAATAGAAAACTTTTAGGCGTAAGGGATCAGCAGGCGGACGTTACGCGTGTCGGCCTTGTTCACCTTGGTCAATTTCTTGATGCGGCGCATGCGGTTCGGGCCCTTGGTGCCCAAAATGTGCCGCTTGCCGGAGTGCATCCGCAGAATTTTCCCGCCCGCCGACATCTTGAAGCGCTTGGCGGCGCCGCGATGCGTTTTGATCTTGAGCTTCTTCACTTTTTGTTTAGCCACCGGTTCCTTCTTGGGATGCCTGCTCGCTTCGCGCTTTCTGGGGCGCGGAAGGACTTGACGGGGGTGCCGGCATGCCCTTCTTCGGCGCGAGCAGCGCCATCAGGATATTTGCTTCCATGCGCGGACCGAGTTCGATCAACGCATAATCGCCGACTTCCTTCATCAGGCGATCCATCTTTTTGCGGCTCACTTCCTGGTGAGCCATTTCGCGGCCACGATGAAAAATCATGGCCTTCACTTTGTGGCCTTCGCCGAGGAAGCGCACAATCTGGTTCTTGCGCACCTGATAATCGTGCTCGGCCGTGGAAGGCCGAAATTTTACTTCCTTGAGCTGCGAGGTCTTGTGATGCTTGCGGGCCTCGTGTTTCTTCTTGCTTTCCTGATAGAGATATTTTCCGTAATCGGTAATCTTGCAAACGGGCGGATCGGCCGTGGGGGAAATCTCCACAAGATCCAACCCGCGTTCCCGGGCGAGCTTCATGGCCTCAAACGGCTGCATGACGCCCAACTGCCCGCCCTCTTCATCAATGACGCGAACTTCGCGTGCCCGGATGCGTTCATTCACCCGGATGCGATCATTCGGCCGAAAACTCCGCTCGGCGATAAAACCACCTCCAGAAACACCGTTGAAGATACCCCTGCCCCGGGCCCGCGGAGACAAATGTACCCCGTGGACTGGCGGGGGAAGAAGTATAGCATGGCGGGAAGGCAACACAATCCTAGAACTGATTCGCGTAATGGGCATAAAATAAGCGTAGCCACGGTGCACGCATGAGAATCGGATCGGTTTCGTCTCGGATCGGATCAGTTGTGGCGGTTGTGTCACTGCTGCTTATTTCTGGGGGTCATCTTGGTGCATGCAGTTGGGCGATTGG
>DATNHU010000008.1:0-5939 GCA_035604795.1 Candidatus Limnocylindrales bacterium | reverse complement strand
CCCGCCATTTCCGAAATGCCGGTGACAGATGTCCGCATCATCGAACCGGATTACTTCCGCACAATGGGCATCCCGGTTCTGGCTGGACGCGAATTTAACGAGCGCGAATCCAGCGCCATTTCCCACGTCGTGATCGTCAATCAGGCGCTGGCCACAAATTTTTTCCCCAATGAAAATCCCATCGGCAAACTCCTCATGATTGACATGAAAGATCCGAAGGACCAGAAACCAACCGAAATTGTCGGCGTCGTTGGAAACGTGAAGCACGAAGGACTCAACACAACACCGCGAGCCATGATTTATTGGCCGCATCCCGAGCTTGCTCTTCCCTTTATGACCCTGGTGGTCCGGACCGAAGCGAATCCACTTTCGCTGGTCTCCGCCGTCAGAGATCAGGTCAAGTCGCTTGACCCCACACTGCCCATTTCTGACGTCGCCACCATGGAGCAGCGCATGGCTGATTCCGTAGCGCAGGCGCGATTCAGCACTCTTCTTCTTTCCCTTTTTGCCGGATTAGCAATCGTGCTGGCGTCGGTCGGAATTTACGGTGTGACCGCCTATGGGGTCACCACGCGCACTCACGAGATTGGGCTGCGCATGGCTTTGGGCGCGCAGCCCGGTGATGTCCGGCGCATCTTCCTTGGCAGAACTCTGCGCGCCAGCCTTCTAGGACTGGGATTGGGTCTGCTCGCCTCGATAGCGCTCACCCGCCTCCTGGCCAGCCTCTTGTTTCACATTTCACCGTATGACCCGGCAACATTTATCGCCATGGCCATTTTGTTATGCGGCGTGGCTTTACTCGCGTCCTATATTCCTGCGCGCCGCGCCACGCGCGTGGATCCCTTGGTGGCCTTACGACATGAATAAGCGTTGCGGTCAAGGCGAGGGAGGCCTGGAATGATTCGTCTGCGCGAAATCGTGTCGCGGCTGCGCGGATTCATCCTCAGGCGCGGCCTGGACCACCAACTCGACCACGAAATTAGCGAGCATCTTGACCTGCTCGCGGAAGATAACATTCGTCGCGGCATGGCGCCGGAGGAAGCGCGCAACGCCGCGCGACGTCAATTCGGGCGAATGGACACGATCAAGGAAACCTATCGCAAACGAAGGGGGCTGCCCATGCTGGAAACATTCTTGCAGGACCTGAATTTCGGTGCGCGGACACTGCGCAAGAATCCTGGATTCACAGCGGTCGCACTACTTACTTTCGCTCTGGGCATCGGCGCGACCACCCTTGTGTTCAGCATTTTTTACGCCGCGCTCCTCAAGCCCATGCCCTTCCGGGATGCCAAAGATCTCGTCGAGCTTAACGAGACCCGTCTGGCGCGAGGTATCGACACTGCGGACTTCTCGGAGGCCAATTTTTGGGACATCCGCTCACAGAATCATTCCTTCTCCGAGGTCGCCTCCTATCATTACGACGAAGCCAACATGACCGGCGAGGGTGATCCCGAAAAAATTCACATGATTCACGTCACCAACGCCTTCTTCAGGACCCTTGGGGTTTCGCCCATCTTGGGCCGCGACTTCTCCTACGAAGATGATCGTCAAAAGCTGACGGAAATCGCCATCCTCGGCAACCGTTTTTGGAAGGAGCGCTTCGGCGGAAATCCCTCTATTCTTGGCAAATTTTTGCGTCTCGACAATCAGGCCTATACCGTCGTCGGCGTACTTCCGCCGGGAGAACCTTGGATTGACGAACAGCTTTATGTTCCTTTCAGCTATCGCTCCAATCCCGGTCGCGCCAGTTGGGAATTCTCGGTAATCGGCCGCCTCGCACCCGGCGCATCCATCAACTCGGCCAACGCTGACTTAGAAAGCGTCGCCAGCGCTCTGGATCGCGCTTATCCTGCCGACGATAAGGGCATCGGCTTCAAGATCACGCCTTCCAGCGCCTGGGGCGCTTCCGCTTCCGCTCGCCTGGCCCTCTGGGTGCTTCTTGGCGCGGTTACTTTCCTCTTGGCCATTGGTTGCATCAACATTGCCAATCTGCTCCTCGCCCGCGGTATGACCCGCCAGCGCGAAATCGCTATGCGCCGCGCGCTTGGGGCCAGCCGATTCCGCCTTGTCAGTCTCGTCCTTGTTGAATCCCTGATGCTCAGCGGAGTGGGCGCACTCCTGGGCCTCGCAATCGCCTACGGTGGCCTCATAGCGATTCAAGCGCTCGAGGTGAATGACGTTCCCGGTCTGCTCGATGCAAACCTCAATCTCCGCGTCCTCGGATTTTCGGCGCTCATCGCAATAGTGACCGGCCTTATCTCCGGCTGCGCTCTGGCCATCCGGGCGCCGAGGGTGGATGTGTCGGCAGTCTTCCGCTCCGGAGACCACATCGCGGGGAATCGTGTTCAAGCGCGCTTGCGCGCCGCTCTCGTTGCTGGCGAAATCGCGCTCTCTGCGCTTTTGCTGGTCTGCTCAGGGCTTCTCGTCCGCAGCTTGACCAACCTGATTAACGTAAAATCAGGTTTTCAAACTGAAAATCGTTTGATCTTCACGGCCAACCTGCCGGGCTCCTATTATGAAAAGGGCGTTGGCAAGCAATTCCTCGACAACCTTTTCACGCGGCTCAACTCGCTTCCCGGAGTTATCTCCGTCGGCGCGATAAGTCATCGCCCCGTCGAAGGTGGAAACCCCGGAATGACCATCGATTCCAGCGAAGCGCCGAGTGCTGGAACACAGCACAAAGCTCCCTGGGCCGGTTGGCGCGTGGTCACGCCTGGATATTTCGACGCCGTCGGTCTCCCCTTGATTCGCGGCAGGATCTTCGTAGAATCGGACAAACAGGTCTGGGGTATTCCCGGTCAGCCCATTCCGGCACGTCGTGTGGTCATCAGCGAAAAACTCGCCAGTCTCATTTTTCCCAATCAGGATCCTATCGGCCGGCACGCTGAACTCTGGAAAGGCCAATCGAATTTGGATGCCGAAGTGATCGGCGTGGTAGGCGACAGCCATGAACGCGGCTTGAGCAAAGCTGCACCACGAACTGTGTACCTTCCATACGGCCCCACAGCTCTGCCCGGGGAAATTGTTCTCCACACCCGCGGAAACCCTTTGTCCCTAGTGCCGGCCGTGCGCTCGGTTGTAGGGGGCCTCGATCCCAATCTTCCCGTTTCCGATCTTCAGCCCTTGCTTCAGGTGGTCGAGCATTCTATAGCTCCCCAGCGGTTTAACACCGGGTTGCTCGCCGTTTTTAGCTCTCTCGCTTTGCTTCTCGCTGCCATCGGAGTCTATGGAGTAATTTCCTACACTGTGGTGCAGCAGACGCGCGAATGGGGTGTGCGGCTTGCGTTAGGCGCAGAGCCGCGCGATCTACTGAGTCTCGTGCTCGCCCGAGGCTTGCGCCTTGCGGCAATTGGTCTTGCCATCGGCCTGGCCCTCTCGCTCGCCGGGACACGGTTGATTGGCAGCTTGCTCTTTGGGGTCAATCCGATGGATCCGCTCACTTTTGTTGCGGCTGCACTGGTGCTTGCCACCGTGGCCCTGGCCGCCTGCTGGATTCCAGCGCGTCGCGCCATGCGCATCGACCCGGCCGAGGCCCTTCGCCACGAATAATGTCGGCCTTGCGCGATTCAAATCTGCGTCAAAGATGTAAGTGCGGGCCTGCGACGCGGCATCCCGGCGAAACCCGGACGCCTCAGTCTGTATTTCCACCCCATGCCGCACATTGCTACCCCCTCGTCGTGAGTGGTAGCATCGCTCTCGGAAATCAAATTCCGAATTCACGGGAGCTTTCAAATGAAATTGCTTCTCATTCTTGCCGTTTGTGCCGCGCTCGCATCCTCCGCCGAAGCCCAGGGCGCACGCCCATCGCAATCGTGGGACACCTCGGCCGGCCCGGTAAAAATCACTCCCATTTTCCATGCTAGTTTACTGATCGAAGCTGGCGGTAAATCGATTTACGTTGATCCCGCAAAGCCGGGCAACTTCGCCGGTCTCCCGCCCGCGGATTTGATCCTCATCACCGATATCCATGGCGACCATATGGATCCCGCTACAATTCTGTCCATAAGCAAAGCGGAAACGGTGATCTGGGCGCCTCCGGCCGTCTTGAAAACAGTCTCCACGGGCCATCCAATCTCGAACGGAGAGACCAAAACCTGGGGCGGCTGGACCATTGAAGCCATTCCCATGTACAACCTGGTTCGCGGCCCTTCAGCCGGAACTTTTTATCACGACAAAGGGCGCGGCAACGGTTACGTTCTCTCCTACGGCGGCAAGCGTTTCTATTTTTCCGGAGACACAGAAGGAATCCCGGAAATGCGCGCCCTTAAGAATATTGACGTGGCCTTCGTGTGCATGAATCTTCCCTACACCATGCCTCCCGACGAAGCCGCGGCGGCGGTGAAAGCCTTCCACCCCAAGGTGGTGATTCCCTATCACTATCGCGGCTCCGACCTCAGTATCTTCCAAAAGGGTCTGGAGGGCACTGGCATCGAAGTGAGGCTGCTGGAATGGTATCCGACGTAATCTTCAACCCTGGCAGATGCTTCTCCTCATTTATTAAACTTAATGCGGAAATCACAGGTGGGTCTGGTGCATCGGCTTAAGCCGAATGACTGGGTTTAATAAGCTTTCCTGCTACAAACGCAAAAAAACCGATAACCACTCCGGAAAGAACCCCGACCACAGGGCCAAACAGCGCCATGATCAGCCGAGGGGATCTGGCCATAGGAGACGTGGCCATCATGGCCGCTTCTCTCGGATGGTTTGCGAAATAACGATCGAAGAAGATGATGTGCGCAGAAGTGACCCAGACGCAATTCACCAGGCCTAGAACAAGCCCGTGCACAAAATGCCCTGTGCTGAGATTTCTGGCGAAGACGTAGGCACAAATCATGAAAATGACAAGCCAAAGAATTGGCGCAATGTTTGACGGAATAAGAAACACCGTCGCAACGCCCATCGCCAGTGCAAAAAGTGAAAGTTGGAAGATCAGTTTCCAATTCATTGTGTCCTGCCATGGTTCGTTAAATCTCGGCTCCTAAACAATTCCAGCGACAAAGAATGGCAAGAGGCACGGCCGGAGTCAATACTAAGTACTCCGCAGCCCCTCACTCCTTCCCCGCCAATCCCCGAATCCGTCCAATATCCAATTCTCCCTTCGCCCCCCACCCCGTTACTCCTCCGGGAATCGCCGGCCGGAATTCCTCATAAAGCCTGAACGCCTCCGTCGAAAGCTGCTCCGGACGAAAGGCTTTCGCCAGGTCACGCATCGCCTCGCTCACAATGCCAAGAGACTCGCCAAACTTGGTCTCCAGGTATCGCTCCACACTCTTTGCGTCAATTGGCTTATCTTTGGTCAGCGCCCGCACGCCTTCGGCCGTATTAATTGCCGGCACGGCCCGCCCGCAAATCTCAATCGCGAACTCCTCTCCGCGTTTTCGTGCGCGCGCTTTTTTGACCTCCTGCGGGACTGGTCTGAATATGCCCAGTCGCCTGCCCTTGGATTGAGCAATCAGACCAGCCACCGCCTTGCCCAGCGTCAACGCTTCGTCCCGGTCAAATCCCAGTCGTTCGGCAACGGTCGTCGCCCACAGCGTCAGCACAGGAGCGCGATTGATCAAAATCTTGTGTTCGCTCATGCCCTGCAGATTACCAACTGGACTTACTCAACCGCAACCAGCTGTCACTCGTTTCCGACCAGGTGCCCTCGGCGATTTTGCTGCCAGCAATCGTCGTTGTCCGCGGTGCAGAAGGGCTGCTCCTTGCCCAGGCTCACGGTTTGGATACGTTCGGGTGAGATGCCCTGCGAGACCAGGTATTCCTTGGCCTCCGTGGCGCGCCGGTCTCCCAATCCGATATTGTATTCCTCTCCTCCGCGGTCGTCGCAGTGGCCCTGGATGACGATTTTTACCTCCGGGTGCGCCCGCAGATATTCCGCATCACGGCTGAGTACCGACCTTGCGTCGGCGCGAATGTCTGCTTTATTGAAATCAAAAAAA
>DATNHU010000007.1:0-6166 GCA_035604795.1 Candidatus Limnocylindrales bacterium | reverse complement strand
AGTAGGTCCCGCGCTCATCAAGCCGGCCAACGCGCTCAAGCCTGCAGCCTCACAGGAACCCGAATCTACTGCGGCGTTGTGGTCGTTCGCGGAGAGCACCCTATTCCAGTTTGACGAACAAGTCCGCGCCGCATTCGGCAGCAACAACTGGGTCGTGGACGGCTCACACACTGCCTCCGGCAAACCCCTTCTCGCCAATGACACGCATCTCTCCCTATCCACTCCCGACATTTGGTACCTGGTGCAATTGTCCTCACCCGGATGGAACGCCGAAGGATTCACTCTACCGGGAGTTCCGGGCATCGTCATCGGGCACAACGATCAAATCGCCTGGGGTTTTACCAACAACGGCGCGGACGTGCAGGATCTCTACGTGGAAAATTTCAACCCCGCAAATGAAATCGAGTATCGCGCCGGCGGCAAGTGGGTTACCGCGGATGTCCGCAAGGAAGTAATCGCCATAAAAGGAAGGGCGCCGGAAATCCTAAACGTAATCGTCACGCGACACGGTCCCGTAATGGTGCTCCGTGGAAACACCGGTTACGCCCTTAAGTGGACTGCGACCGAACCGGGTGGCTTGGCGCGCAGCTACTTTAAGAACCAGTTCGCTCACAACTGGCAGGAATTCCGCGAGTCACTGCGCGATTCCGTGGGCCCCGGACAGAATATCGTGTATGCCGACACCTCAGGCCACATTGGATTCCTGGTGGCCGCGCGCGTTCCCATCAGAAAATGCGGCGTGTGGCCGCCGCCGGAATCGCCTCTGCCGCTCGGCACACCCTGCGGTGCCGCGCCCATGCCCGGTGACTCGGGCGAGTACGAATGGAATGGCTACATTCCCTTTGACGAAATGCCGCAAGTTCTCGACCCACCCGGCGGCATCATCGCCACGGCCAATTCCCGCGTCGCCGGGCCGGACTACCCTTATTTCCTCACCGCCATTTGGATGTCGCCCTGGCGCACTGACCGCATTTTCACGTTGCTCGGCCAGGACAAGAAATTCCAGCCGCAGGATTTCTCTACGATTCAAGACGACGTCGTCAGCGAGATGGACGTTTTTGTGGCTAAGGCGCTCGTCAATGCCGCCCAAAACTCAAAGCCGCGCGACGATCGCACCGCAAAACTAATCCAAATGCTTGCCGATTGGGATGGCCGCACCACCGCGGATTCAATTGAAGCAACTTTCGTCGAACAGACTCGCCGCGCGCTCGAGCGCAACCTTTTTCATCCTTATCTCGGCGACACGCCTCTTTCTTACCCGCGCACCGACGTCTTCATCGAACATGTACTCCGCGACCGCCCTGCAGTTTGGCTCCCGCCTGGATTTCATAATTATGACGACTTCCTCATCGCCAGCGCCGACCTGGCCGTCGCGGAATTAACTACTTCCATCGGCACCCAGGACATCACCAGCTGGCGCTGGGGAAAACGCAATGCCCTCTTCATGGCCCACGCCCTCGGTCAATCGGGAATTCTTGCGAAATACCTGAGCCTCGGTCCCTTCGATCAGTCGGGCGCCCCCGGTTGCATCAAAGCCATGGGCCCCAATTACGGCCCATCCATGCGGTTGGTTGCTGACCTGTCCGACTGGGACCGCTCCTTCATGGAAATCACCACCGGTGAATCTGGCCAGCCTGCCAGCTCTCACTACGCCGATCAATTCCCCGTGTGGTTCGCAGGCGATCCTCTGCCCGCCCCCTTCACGGCGGCCGCTGTGGATCGCGCGACTGCTCAAACCTTGCGCTTGGTACCCGCGAATCAATAACATCAATTGGATCACCCTGGAATCAGGCGATGGGCTACTCGTTTCGCAACGCGATCATGGGATCCACAGATGCCGCCCGCCGCGCGGGAATCATGCTGGCCAGAAGGGCCACTAAAATGATCCCGCCCAGCGCGGCAACGAAACTGAGAGGATCGCTGGGCTGAAGTCCGAATAGCATGGATCGCAATAGCCGCGTGCAAGCGTACGCAGCGGGAAGGCCAACCACCACACCGGCCAGACAAACCACTAAACTTTCACGCAGCACCATCCAAAGCACCTGGCCGCGCTGTGCGCCCAATGCCATGCGCACCCCGATTTCGGATGTCCGGCGATTCACTCGATAGGCCAGCGTCCCATACAAACCCGTGGCCACCAGCACCACGGCCAGCAATCCAAAGAAAAGGGCCAGCCTGGCGATCAATCGTTCTTGCCCAATCGTTTCATCAAACTGCGCGCGTTGAGTCGTGGGATGGAGAAGAGGGACTTCAGGCGCTATTTCGCGAATTGCCTCACGTACTTCCGGCAACAAACCTGCGGGATTACCTTGCGTGCGCAGCTCAATGGACATATCGCCGATGCCTCCCCGCTGCGTGTAAGGAAAATAAGCCATGGGCCGGGGTGTCTCCTCGATTCCAACATATTTGCTGTCGGCGACCACACCGACAATCGCAAACTGGCTGGAGCCGGCGGCGTCCGAAAACGCCACATGATGGCCGATCGGGTTCTGATTGGATAAATATCGGTCCGCGAATGTTTTGTTTACGACCACGGCTTTGGGCCCGCTAGCCGTATCAGCATCCGTGATGTCCCTGCCGGAAATTATGGGAACGCCCAATACATGGAAAAAATCCGGACCCACCGCGTTCCAACGCATGCCCGGGAAGCTTCCATTCCCGACTTTCGGCAGCACGCCGTCCACATAAGCGCCGGTATTGCTGCTGACGTCTCCGCCAAGCCTGTTTGATGCCAATGTCAGGGACTCCACACCGGGCAGGACGCGGAGGCGCTCCGTGAGCGATTGGAAGAAGTGAATTGCTTCCGCATCGGAATGTACCGATTGTTGCGGCTCGATACCGAACACAAATAATCCGTCGGTGTGCAGACCGAGATTTACTTTCTCCAGATTGCGCAAAGTCCGCACCAAAAGTCCCGCCCCAACCAGTAAGACCAAACAAACCGCAATTTGAAACGCGATAACAATTCTTCCGCTGCGAAGTTTGCCCCGGTCTTGGCTGGCATTTGCCGTCGAGGATTTCAGGACCAGCGCGACGGGAATTCGTACTACGCCTGGGAGCGGCGCCAAACCGAAGGCCAGAGCGGCAATCAAGGAAATTCCCAGCGCAAACAGGAACACGCGGAGATCAGGCGCCAGGCTCAGACTCATTTGGGACCATGAGGACAGCGCACCGGTGGCCCAGATCGCAAACAGCCAGCCGAGCACGGCGCCGGCCCCGACCAGCAACAAGCTTTCCGTAAGTAGTTGGCGGAACAGCCTTACCCGATTGCAGCCTATGGCCATCCTCAAGCTGAATTCGCGCTGCCGGGCCGCGTTGCGGGCCATCAACAGCATGGCCACATTCGCGCAGGCGATCACCAGCACAAGTCCCACCATACCCATCAATACGGAAAGCGGCTGCTGGTAGTCATCCCTCAATCCTTCAATGCCGCGCGCCGCCGTCAACGACAGGTGCGGCGGTGTGTCCGTGGGATTTCGCTTTGGGGAGGTCCTTTGGAACACGGGATTCAGTTGCAGTTGTGCCTGCTGCATGCTTACGCCCGGCGCCAGCCTCCCAATTTCAAGTAGGCACCACCAATCTGGCGTCCCATATAGTGAATGCCTTTCATTCGGCGAATTCGCCCACGGCTTCAGGTCCGGACGCGTCTGCAAGGGAATATAGACTTCGGTCGCAAAGTTGTGCTCAACACCTTCAAATCCGCGTGGGGTAACGCCCACAATCGTAAATGGAACACCCTTGACATAGAGGGGCTGACCGAGCGCCCCAAAATCATGGCCGAGCCGCGTGCTCCAATAGGCATAACTTACGACGGCGACGGGCGCGTGCGTCTTCTCGTCTTCCAGGTTAAACACGCGGCCAAACTCGGGCCGCACACCCAGGCCCGTGAAGAAGTTCCCGCTCACCATATCGGCCCACGCTTCTTCGGGATCATTGGCGTAGCGGACAGAAACGCGATTGAAGCCCAGCGGCACGTAGGCCATCAAGTCCGTGAAGACAGCGCGTTCAGCGCGCAACTGCTCGAATATTGGTTCTGTAAGTGAAGTGTCTCCGTATCCGCTCTGACCTCCCGGGAAATCGCTGGTGTGCAGATACACCAACTGTTGCGGGTCACGGACCGGAAGATACCGGAGGATCACCGCATTCATCACGCTGAAAATAGCCGCATTGGCACCGATGCCCAGCGCGAGTGTCAATACCGCAACTGCTGTGAATGCGGGGCTTCGGCGGAGTTGTCGCAATGCAAACCGAGTGTCTTGAAGCAGCACTTCGATTGAAGTCAATATCGACATTTTTGAGTTACCCCCCTCCGAGCCAATTCAACGCGAGGACCCTGCGCACACTACTGGCTTAGGTGATCCCACACCTTTTGTAGGACGGTTTCGCCCGTCAAAAGGTCAGCATTTAAACGGAGGTGAATCCGCAATTTGAAGCGGGTTCACTCAGGTAATCAGTTTGAAAGGTCTGTGAGGTCTACGGATTCGAACGCTCCAGCGTGTCGTACAGGGGTCGCACGGGATGGACCTCCGCCGGCTCATTCGAAACTGTGATCGCCAGGATGCGGATTCGCTCGTTGTCCGGCAACGTCAGCGTCTTCGCTCCCGCAGGAATGTCCAAGGCGTAGGAGTACAAGTAACAGTAGGCGTAGGCCTCATTGGCGCCTCCAGAATCGTGGCGATGCGAGGCGAACCAGGCTACGTCCGCGCGCTTTATGAAGCCTGGAGTTATCTGGCCCGAGAAAACCGTCACGGTCCGCATTGTAGACGCGCCAGCGGGCAATGGAGGGGCATCTGCGGGCCTTTGGATAGGCTCCTGACGCGTTTCCCAACCGCGGTTATCCCATTGGCCGATGAACCCCGTCCAATCCTGAATCGTCAGGTCAACGGGCTTGTCTCCGATGATGAAGGTGCCCTTTTGATCGCGAATCGCGGCGGCCAGGATGTATACGCGGTTGAACTTGCCCTCGGGCAGATTGATGGTTTGGCCGTGCGCCGTTACTGCATCGGGCTTTCCTGTGCCCGCGGGAGCCAGCTTGAAATGTACCCCCGCGTACGGGATGTCCGTGGGCAACAATTCTGCCGGCAGCGCTTTGCCTTGTGGCGCGCCCTGATTGTTCGGGAGGCAATCGAACGCGCCCTCGGACGCTCTGCCATCGTGCGTGGCCACTGAAATGTCGTACGGCAGCGTGACCGGCTTCGAGATTGGCGCCGCAACCTTTGCCGGCGCGGGGCCGAGCTTTACCGCGTAGCTGCGAATTTGATTTGGAGAGAGCGAAGTCACTAGAGAGCCGCCGGTCACCGTTGCGGAACCGATGGGCATCTCCTGTCCGTTCACTTCCCGCGCCGAAATCACCGGCGCCGCGAATTTCACATTTACATGAAACTGAGCCGCGCCGCTGGTATCCACGAATCTAACAATCACCTCATCGCTTTCTTCGGCTTTTTTCAATGCGAATAGCCGCACGCGGTTATTGGGGATCTCCCGAAGATTGGAAGTGGTGAAATTCAACAATGAAAAGCTCTTCCCCAGCGCACCTGGGTGCATGTCGGGTACGAATGCGATGAGCGGCTGATTCAAGCGATAAGCTTGCCAATCGGTATCGCCCTGGCGCCAGTCACTTTCGTGCCCAGCGAGGCCAAACACAAATTCGTGGTGGCCCAGGTCCTGCGATCCCTGGTCAGGGTAGCCACCGCGCGTGCCTGGCGTACGCAGCAGAGTCAGGCGCAAGGTGTTGTCCGCAGGCTTATCTGAAGCATTCTTGTCATCGGTGAGGATAGTCACTCCGAATGTCCCACTCTGGTCGGTGAGGTCAATCCACTGATGCGAAGCTACTTCAAATTGCCGTTGATCCTCGTTGGGCCTCTGAATTGTGCCCAAGTCCCAATTGTAGGTAGCCATTTTGTTTGTGGCCGTCAGCGGAAACGTTGCTTTGAGATTGGCTTCCTTGGCGTGCCAATCAATCACATTGCCGAATTCCACTCGGTTACCTGCATCCCCCGCCGAGAGGCTAACTGTCTGCACAAATGTTGAGTCCTCGCCTTCGCGCGATATTTCAAGCGCGACGCGGACCGGACCGTTTTCCGCAATGCGGATTTTTGCTCGGCCGCCAATGTAGGTTCGAGGCGCCGCTGTCTCCTGATCAAAATCCATGTTCCATGCCGGCCAT
>DATNHU010000006.1:0-2756 GCA_035604795.1 Candidatus Limnocylindrales bacterium | reverse complement strand
CCGGGATAGGACTGATTCGTGGCGCGCAGACCCTCTTTGGCAGTCAGTTCCGCAATGAAACGGCAAATCGAGTTGGACAGAACGCCAACCGCTGCCGTGCCGAATCCATCCAGCGCGAACTCCCATGGCAAATTCGTTTGTGCCGCTTTGCTCATTTCCTTTTCCAGTTCCTTCCCGAGAGTAGCCACGGCGAGAAACACTCCGCGACATCCGGCGAGCTTGCGGGCAATTCCAAAGCCTTGCAATTCGCTGCCTCCTTTCAGGGTCACGCAAGACTGAGAGATTCCGCAAATGTCCAAACGGCGAAAGGCCGCTTGCGGATGGATCAACCCAGTGCCTTCCGCGATGGCCCGCTCTGCCAGAGCCACGAGCTGAGGCTGGCGTGCGCGAATTTTCAGGGGATCGGCGCCCTGGCCACGCAAGACCATGTCCACGGTAATGGCCAACTGCCAGTCGCTGCGGAACTGCGTTGTCTCTTGCAAAATGGAATTTTGTGTCATGTGATCTGCTCTCGGTTCAAGAGTTCGTCATCAAATTCCGGGTAATTCCGTCATGCCCGCACGTTCTGCCTGTTCGGTCACGATGGCGCGTAAATCGTTTTCGATCTGAGGCAAGATTGCGGGCCGTTTGTAAGCAGCGACGAGCTCCTTCACCTGTTCACGGGCACGAGTAAGCGTATCTCTTCTGCCGGACTGTTCCCAGGAATGCAACGAGCCGCGGTCGATTGCTTTTGAGGGAAGATGCTGCTCCATGCGGAAGTACTTTCGCGTTTCGGGGATTTTTAGGAAATCGCCTTGCGCCCCGGCTTTTGCGAACATTTCCACGGCCAAGGACTCCGTCCGTGGCTGAATCCCTTGCAGGAGTCGCTGCGCCATGGCGATGGACTCCGCATCCAGCACGAGTTTTTCCACACTATGGCAGGCCAGCGAATCCAGCATGCCTGCTCCCGAAATCATGTTAATCCCGCCAAGCGCGCCCATAATCGCAGCGACGCCACTTTCCTGGCCCGCTTGCGCATCCAGGCATTTCGCATCGCTTCCGATCAAGTAGCCGTGCGTGGGGAGCCCGAACGACTTCGCCACTTGCGCTGAGGCGACATTCAACATGGCGGTTTCGATGGCGCCCATCGGGGTGATGCCGCTACGCATGTCAAAGATAGCAGGCGCACCTCCCCAGACCACGGGTGCGCCCGGCTGTGCCAGTTGATGAATGGTAATGGCGCTGATGCATTCGGCGGCATGTTGAACGACCGTGCCGGCCAACGTCACGGGAGCTGCCGCACCCGATAGCGGCATTGAAATGATTTCGGCAGGAACCCAGGCACGCGCGAGGTCGATCAAATTCTGAGCCGCAAATTCAGACATGTGCAGAGGCGGCGAGGGACACACGTCGAAAATCGCGCGAGGTTTCTCGCGGAGAGCGGCGTAGCTTCCGCTGTCAGCGACGAGAAGTTCGATCATGGCAGGCGCGGTGTGCGGCGAAAATGCGCCGGTCACGATGGGTTTGTTCGAATACCATAACACCAGGAACAGCCGGTACAGGTCACCAATCTCTTTCGGCACTTCGTTGCAAACCACGGCGGTGGATTGCGCGGCATACTGCGGGAGCATCTCCGCGACCTGCACCAGGCGCGCCAGATCAGCCGATTGGGTGAGGCGGTGCTGCAAAGTTTCCGGGTCCAAGATGTGCACGCAAGAGGAACCGGGGTCAAACTGCACACTGTCGCCGCCGTATCTCACGACAGGTTCACCGGCGCGATTGTGCAGATGAAATTCGCGTGGAACACTTTCGATAGAGTTACGTGCCAGCGATTCCGGGATGTGGACAATCCCTTTTTCCACACGCGCCCCCGCGGACGCAAGCAGGTCGGCCGCTTCCGGAGCTTGCACGGTCACACCGCGCTGCCAAATGAGAGCGAAGGCTTCAGAGAGGACTCTCTCGAGGAGGGTGGTATTCAGCAATTGGAGGATTGGCAACATTGGTAATGAGTCCCGCTGATGCTTATCTGATTCGCGTTTATCCCGGTTGCTTGAGAAGGTTGCGGGCCAGCGCCACCGACGCCAGCGCATCTTTTCCAAAACCATCCGCGCCAATTTCATCGGCCCAACTCTGTGTGACCGGAGCGCCACCCACAATAATCTTCACGTGCGGGCGAAGGCCGTGGCGCTCGACGGCTTCGACGACGTTTTTTTGTCCAATCATTGTCGTGGTCAACAAGGCAGAAACACCGATGATGTCCGCGTGAATTTCCTTGGCCTTGATGGCAAAGGTTTCAAACGGAACGTCTACGCCCAAATCGAAGACTTCAAATCCATTCGCGGTGAGCATCGTTCCGACAAGTGTTTTCCCGATTTCGTGGATATCGCCCTTCACCGTTCCCAGCACAACCTTGCCAAGCGATTTGCGCACCGAACCGCTCTTTTGAAGCTCCGGCTCCAGCGCGGATGTTGCACCCTTCATGGCTTCGCCGGCGAGCACCAGGTCTGGAAGAAACATCTCTCCAGCTTCGAATTGTTGCCCAACAAAGTTTATTCCGGGGACCAAACCATGTGTAATGGCGTCGAGCGGATGAATGCCCTGGAGAATCGCTGCCTGGCAGAGTTCACGAGCGCGATCCGGATCACCATCAATAATGGCCTGCTTCATCTGCTGGAAGAGTTCATCCTGCATGAAGTCCTCGCCTCATCAGGAATCAGATGCCCGGAGCCGGCAAATTCCAGATGAAATCGAAACGGGGTTGAGCTGATGCTGCCGAG
>DATNHU010000005.1:0-9169 GCA_035604795.1 Candidatus Limnocylindrales bacterium | reverse complement strand
CCTGAGTAAGCGTGGCCAGCGTATCAATCCAGGCCTGCGTCGACGCATCGATTAAATTCGGCAAGGTGTGCCGCCAGAAAAGATCGCCGCAGAAAACCACATTTGCCTCGGGATCAAAAACGACTGTGTCGCCGCCCGTGTGCCCCGGGAAAAAATGCGCAATCACGTGTCGCGAGCCAATCTGCAGCACTTGATCGTCATTGCCGTCATAAACTTGCGTCGGAGCTGTCAGTCCTTCGACGGAGGCCTTCTGCGCCGGCGTGATATTTGCTCCGTAAAATTTTAAATTTTCCGTGTGGATCCAATCGCGGACATTTTTGTGAGCGAAGATCGTGGCCCCTGCTTCCGCGTATACGCCGTTTCCTGTCACATGATCGATGTGGTAGTGCGTGTTCACCACGTACTTCACGGGGAGTGCAGTCATCTTGCGAATTTCCGCAAGCATTGCGCGCGCGGCGTCCACTTTCTGGTAAGTATCAACGACCAGCACTCCGTTTTCCCCGATGATGAACCCGGCGTTGCTTCCCGCGCCACTGCCTGGGATAGCGATCCCGGCCCAGACGTTGTGCCCGAGCGGCTTGAGCGTAAAGTATGCGACTGGAGCCTGGTCCGCGCGATTACCCGCGGCCGGAACCTGTGTTTGTTGCGCGGCCAAAGCTATCACCGGGAGCAGCGCGACTGTTATCTGCAGGACAATCCGTTTTGTTTTTCGCATGGCCGATATCCTACAACGGACTGCCCTCATTCCCTCAACCTCTGGTAGTTTATAGGCCGTCGCTTGCCGACTTTCTTGGAGACCGTGTTGGGTGTGGCCCGAAACATTTTGATTTCCGCGGCGCAGAGCCGCTGGCTGCGCGATCATGCACCGCGTTGGAGATTCGTGCGCCGCGCGTCAAAGCGTTTCCTTCCTGGCGAGCGGGCGGAAGACGCATTGGCCGCGGCGAATGAACTTGCGGCGCTGGGCATCAGCGCCATGCCCTCGCGAGTCGGCGAAAACATCACGGTATCGGCCGAGGCCGAAGCCGTTGCAGAACACTATGTGGGTGTGCTTGCAGCCCTGCGCGCCGCGAAATTGCCTGGCTCGCTATCCGTGAAGCCCACACAACTCGGACTGGATCTCGATGCCGAGCATTGTTACCGCAACCTCGCGCACATTCTGGATGCGTCCGACAAATCCGGCATCATCTGGATTGATATGGAGTCAAGCGCCTACACGGATCGTACGCTGGAGCTATTCCGCCGCGCCCGCGCCGCATATCCCAACGTAGGCGTTTGCCTGCAAGCCTACCTGAAGCGCACACCCGCGGATCTTGCCTCGCTCCTTCCGCTGGGCCCCGCGATTCGCTTGGTAAAAGGCGCTTACGCTGAGGCGTCATCGATCGCTTATCCCGCGAAGCGCGATGTGGACGATGCTTTCTTCGCCATCACCCAAACTCTCTTCAGCCCCGAAGCTCTCGCCGCGGGCGCGCGTCCCGCAATTGCCACGCATGATGCGGCCATGATCGTCCGCACAATCGAGCTGGCGAAGTCTCGCTCCGTCGCCTCAAATCGATTCGAGTTTCAAATGCTCTACGGCATTCAGCGCGACACACAAAAGCAATTGGCGCGCGACGGATTTCAGGTCAGCGTGCTGATCTCATATGGCACTTACTGGTTTCCCTGGTACATGCGCCGCCTGGCCGAGCGCCCCGCAAACGTTTGGTTCGTCCTGCGAAATCTGTTCGGATAATTGACCTATTCACAATCGCGATAATGAAGGTTTCGCAGAGCCCGCCTCTTCGGGCTCCTTTGCAATCTTGTCTAGTGGCGGATCACCGATTCGGTCCAAGGTATCTGTAATGCCCCGTGACTTTCCAACTGAACAGGACATCTTCCATTTTGGGGCCCTGCCCAATGTTGTGGACGACCATGTACCGGCCAGATTGCGGTGATTTGGCGTCCACAACAATTCCAATGTGATCTATTTTCCCGCCCAAATCCCAGGTCACCAGATCGCCAGGAGAGTAGTCCTGCAGGCGAGTGGTGTTCGGCAAAATCTCTCCTTTGCGGCTGAAGAACACCATCAGGTTTGGAACGCGGCGGTGATCAATGCTGGTGTCCAAAACCGGATGCAATTGTCCCTTGTGTGGGTAGGCGGCAATATCCTGCGCCATATCCTCGTGGACAAGTTTTTGCAGGTCCACGCCCACAGCGCGATAAGCGCGAACAATTTCGTCGGTGCAGACTCCCGTCTCCGCCGGCACGTCGCCGCCAGAGTAGGGAATCCGAACATATGCGGGATCGTAGCGGACAGTGTGATGTGTTCGTTCAATTGCAGCCACTACCAACTTGTTTAGGAATTCACTCTGTGCGTTGGAGATAGCAGGCCGGGATTGCGCCGGACCCGTGGGGCAAGACAAAACCAGCAGGGCAACAACGATCGCCCATTTTCGCGGAGCCATAGTCTACTTAGACGCCGACACTTCAAGCAAGGATGTGTTCAGGAGAGCCCTCCGCCTGTGCGGATTGCTGGGCAACCAGTGGATATAGCGCCTTGGCGCGTTCCAGTGCTTCGGCGATGCTCGAGCAAAAATTCTCCGCTCCAATGTGATGCACAAATTCAGCCTGATGCATCAAACGTGAGGGTTGCTCTCTCGCGCCGCACAGGATCAGCCCTCTCCCGGACTCGTGCACGATATCGGCAAGTTTTTCCAAGGCTTGCAATCCAGTCGCGTCAATCGCAGTCATGTTCCGGAGGCGAAGTATGACCACGGGCGTCAATTCGGATATCCGTGAGGTGATCTCATCAATCTTGTCGGCGGCTCCGAAAAGAAACGGGCCATGGATGCGGAAGATGGTCACATAGGGCGGAATCTCCTTGTGCTGCAGGATGTGCGCATGGCCTTCCCGCAAGTATTCCTCCGTGACTTGAGCAACCGTAGTAGTTGCCGTCACCTTGCGGATGAAAATCAGCGCCGCAAGAATCATCCCAACCTCCACCGCAACGGTTAAATCCGCAAACACGGTCAATAGAAAAGTGGCCAGCCACGTTCCTATTTCCAAGCGTGAAAGTTTAAGCAGTTCAGGGATTTCGTGCCATTCACCCATGTTGTAGGAGACGACCAGCAAAATAGCGGCCAGCACGGAAAGCGGGATGAAACTTGCCAGCGGAGCGGCGAAGAGGATGATGGCCAGGAGGGTGAGCGCGTGGACCATTCCAGCGACTGGTGTCTTTGCCCCGGACCGAATGTTTGTAGCCGTCCTGGCAATCGCGCCGGTCGCCGGAAGCCCGCCAAAGAGCGGCGAAAGTATGTTGGCCACTCCCTGCCCAACTAACTCCACATTCGGATTGTGCTTGTCCCCGCTCATCCGGTCGGACACAACCGCGGACATGAGTGATTCAATCGCTCCGAGCATGGCAACGGTTATCGCTGGAGGAATCAGAGGCCGCAGCAAGTCCAGGTGGAAGTGGGGAACTTTGATTGCCGGCAGCCCGGACGGAATTCCTCCAAAGCGGCTGCCGATCGTTTCCACAGGCAATTTGAAAATCATCACCAGTGCCGTGCCGACGAAAAGCGCGACGATGTATCCCGGAACTTTTTTGACAAAGCGCGAACAGAGAATGATCAACAGCAGCGCCACCATGGCGAGTCCAGTTGTCGTTGGAGAAAGCGACCGGAAATTGCCGAGCACTTCCCGCATCCGCGAAAAGAAATCTCCGGGGACCTTGTCGAGCTGGATTCCGAAGAAATCCTTGATTTGCGTGCTGGCAATCAGTACAGCGATGCCGTTCGTGAACCCCACAACCACGGGGCGGGGAATGAACTTGACGGCAGTGCCCAGCCCGGTGACCCCGAGTAATACGAGCATCACGCCCGCCAGCAGCGTGACCATGAACAGCCCGTCGAGCCCGTATCTCGCGACGATCCCGTACACAACAACCACAAATGCACCGGTCGGTCCGCCGATTTGCGTGCTTGACCCACCGAGCGCCGAAATGGTGAACCCGGCGACAATGCCGCAATAGAGCCCCGCCTGCGGCGAAACTCCGCTGGCAATGGCAAATGCCATCGCCAGCGGCAGGGCCACCAAACCCACCGTGATACCCGCCAACAAATCGGAAGCAAATTTCCGGCGGTTGTAATCTCTGAGACTCAGTATCGACTTGGGGAGGTAATCTTTAATAGTCATTTCTGCCTGAATTGAAGTCCTTAACTCCTGTCTATTCTTAGAACAAAGTATAGGGCAGCGAACGCGCTCGATGAAATCTGGTTTGTTCCAATGTTTTCATCTTGAAACAGGAAGTCGTCTATAATTCACGGGAAGGTCCCGACATCCACAGGAGGAATTTCAGTCATGCAACCAGAACACGCGAACATAGTTTTGAAAATGATGATACCCACATACGAGAATGAGGTCGCCCTCACCCGAAAGGTTCTTGCCGCTGTCCCTGCGGATAAGAGCGGCTACAAGCCGGACGAGCGCTCCATGTCCGCCATGGAATTGTGCTGGCACATTCCGGCCGCGGAATCGTTTTTCTCGACTGCCGTAACCACCGGCACGTTCCCCCCATTCAACCAGAAACCTGAAAACATCAAATCGCCCGCGGATGTTTTGGCGTGGTATGACGCTCAAGTTGCCGCCCAACTTCCCAAACTGAAGGCGCTGACCGGCGAGCAAGCTGCGAAGCCTGTGGATTCGCCGTTTGGTACTCAACCCGCCATCGTGTTTCTTCAAATCATGATCAACCACTCGATCCATCACCGTGGACAACTTTCCACCTACCTGCGCCCCATGGGAGCGAAGGTGCCATCCATTTACGGCCACAGCCGCGACGATAAGGAAGCCAAAGAAGCCGCTGCGAAGGCTTAATTCTTGAAAGCGGACATTTCGAGGACGGCCGCTCTGTGCCTGCCGAGCGGCCGTTTCGTTTTGGAGTTGCAACTTGATAAGTGGAGAGAATTCTTGAGAATTGTGAAGCTTCTTGATGCAGGGGTTTATCTGGCATTTGCGGTTTACCTGCTTACACGATGGAATTGGGGTTACCGCTACCTGATCGGAATGGGGATTGGGGCCTTGTGTTTTGCTCTGTGGATGGTGGCTCGCCAGCAACTGGGAGCGTCTTTCACCGTAACCGCTCAGGCCCGGCAGCTGGTTACCACCGGGATCTATTCCAAAATTCGGCACCCCATTTATTTCTTTGTGGGGGCCGGGTATTTAGGGCTTTTTCTGGCGTTTGGGTATTGGATCCCCGCCATTTGGTTCGCTGTAGTTTATTCGACCCAGTTCTTGCGAATTTTCAAGGAGGAGAGTGTCCTGGAACAGGCTTTCGGCGACCAATACCGCAAGTATAAAGCCCAGACTTGGTTTTGACGGAATCCCTTCTCCCCACCTTTTCGACCAGCTCAAATCTCTGAATTGCGGCCTGACCACTGCAAGTCTCTACCGTCCAATCTACTGACGAGATTACGGGCCGTAACGGTATACGATTTGATAGCGTATATCTTACAAGCGAGGGGATATGTTCACTTTCTGGAACGATATTCGATACGGCATGCGGATGATGCAGCGCAACGCGGGATTTACGGCCATAGCGATTGCCATGCTGGCGCTTGGTATTGGCGCAAATACGGCCATTTTTAGCGTGGTGGACGCGGCATTGCTCCGCCCACTTCCTTTCCGAGCGCCTGACCAACTTCTCCAACTCTGGGAGACAGAAAGCGTGGAAGGGCAATTCCCGTTGACCGGAGCGGATTACCTTGATTGGCGCGCGCAAAATCAATCCTTTGAGGACATGGCAGCATACACTTACCAGCAAAGCTTCAATGCCAGCGGCGCGGGAGAACCGGAGCGGGTTTCCGCTGTCCAAACCCAAGCGAACTTTTTTTCCGTACTTGGCCTTCAGCCGATACTGGGGCGCTCATTCATCCAGGGTGAAGATCAGCCTGGCCACAACCATGTCGTCATTTTGAGCAATGCATTCTGGCAAACACACTTTGGCGGTCAGGGCGACGCACTGAACAAATCTGTCGAACTCAATGGCGACCCGTACACCGTCATCGGAATCATGCCGGGTTGGTACCGGACCCCGGGCGCCGCCGACATGTGGATTCCGATTGATGCAACTCCAAATGCGCTCGGCCCGCGCGGGCAGCATCACTTGCGCGCGATTGGACGGATCAAAAACGGAACGACCATCGCTCAGGCTGGAACGGATTTGCGCGCTATCGCCGGCAGGATCGAGAAACAATTCCCCAATGACAACACCAAAGTCAGCGCTCTGGTCGTCCCGCTGAAAGAACAAATCGTCAACGGATCCGAGACGCAGATCTGGATCATGTTTGGTGCGGTCACGCTGGTGCTTCTCATCGCCTCCGTAAACGTCGCCAACCTCTTGCTGGCGCGCGCCACAGGGCGCCGCCGTGAGATCGCCGTCCGTGCAGCAATGGGAGCATCACGTTGGAGCTTGGTCCGCCAGCTTCTCACCGAAAGCGTGCTGCTTTCCGTTTTCGGGGCCATCCCGGGTGTCTGGCTTGCCTATCTTTGTGTTGACTGGCTCAGCTCTCTCCAAAGTATCCCCGTCCCCCAGGCTAATCCCATAGCCGTGAACCTGAGTATCTTGCTGTTCACTCTAGGTGTGAGCATCTTGGTGGGGATTCTGTTCGGATTGATCCCTGCGATTCAATCCTCCCAGGTGAAAGTTTACGAGGAACTAAAATCAGGCGGCAAGATGGCCCTCACTTCAAACATGGGCGGGCGCGTGGTTCGCAACGTGCTTGTGGTGGTTGAAATTGCGCTCGCACTATCATTACTCACCGGCGCGGGATTACTGATTCGCACCTTCTCCAACCTACATCAAGTGAACATTGGAGTGCGCAGCGGCAACATCCTGACAGCCTCGGTATTGCTGCCACCCGGCAGATATGCGACGGCGGACCAGCAAGAATCGTTCTTTTACCGTTTGGTGCAGGAACTTGCCGCGGCGCCCGGCGTGAAGGGTGCTGCAATTTCCAGCGAGCTGCCCCTTCAGGGGGGCAACAACAGTTTCATTACGATCCCAGGCAAGAGCGATGAAAGTGTGCAGAATCAGCTTGTTGAAATCACCGCCATCACGCCCGACTATTTCAGAGTGATGGGGATTCCTCTCGTCGCTGGGCGCGGGCTTACTGCTGCTGATTTGGAAAACACCGCGAACGCTTATCGAAAATTACTTCCGCTTTTCATGTCCGGGAAATTCAAGCCATCTGACGTGGATTTTGTACTGGACGCCGACATAAGCCAGGCGATGGCTGCAAGATTCTGGCCGCAACAGGATCCCATTGGGAAACAGTTTGCGATGAATGGAATTCCTGTTCGCGTCGTCGGAATCGTCGGGAATATTAAGGTATTCAACCTGCGACAGGAAGCGATGGCACAAGCATATTTTGGATTACCATGGGAACTGGGTCCAAACTTGAGTCCGATGCATGTAGTTCTTCAAAGCTCCGGACGGCCGCGGGAGCTCGCTGGAGTTTTGCAAAGCAAAGTGAAATCCCTGGACAGCAGCCTGGCCGTCTTCGGCATTTCCACCATTCCGGAAATCATTACCGATTCGATGACCGACACGAACTACGAAACATTCTTGCTGGGAGTTTTCGCCGGACTGTCTCTTTTATTGGCTTCGGCGGGAATCTATGGAGTGATCTCTTTTCTTGTGTCGCAGCGCACCAGTGAAATCGGCATTCGCATGGCCTTGGGCGCTGGCCGCAACGACATCCTATGGATGGTCCTGCGCCAGGGTTTTGCGCTCGCTGTGGCTGGCATCACCGTGGGCATTGCAGCCACTTTTGCGCTGACCTACGTGGTTAAGTCGCTGCTTTATGGCGTAACCCCCACCGATCCGGTGACATTGGCCGCAGTCAGCATTCTCATGGCGATTGTTGCCACGGCGGCGTGCCTGATGCCCGCGCTGCGTGCCACCCGCGTGGACCCCCTAGTCGCCGTGCGCTACGAATAATTCCCCGGTCAATTTCACCGTCGCGCGGCGGACTCTCTCAAAGTGGGGCACACTTGTATTTGTCCGCCGCGCTCAACTTCATGAATTCATTTTGATTTGGTAGGTTGCGTTGTGAAGTGAGATTTCGTAACGGGGGTCTGATTTCTTATGCGACCCGCTGGACAGTTACTGGGCTGCCATTAGGCGAAGCAAATTTGGGCCAAGTCCCGATCAGCAGCACGCGGCCGCTGAGGGGTGAGACGTGAAGGTAGAAGACCTCGGAGTCGCTTTCGACTTCAAAGAAGCAGTCGCGTTTCGGGTCAGGTCGAGCCGGTGCGCCCATGGCCAGCAACTGCGCCAGCCTCTCAAGCGTCCCAGCGGGATAGTTGTGCAGAGACTCCATCTTTGGTGCCTGTTCTAGCTGTAATACCATGACGACTTCTCCTTTGGGCCGTCTGCCTATACCTACCATTTGATACGTGTCCCCCTGCGAAAGGTTCCGTGAAAGTTCCATAAATTCCCGCCAAATTGGCTTGTATTTGCTTCCTGCCAACCCATCTGCTGGCCGGCTCTATTGCCATTCTTACTGTCAATGGATTAGACGCCACGAGCGGGAAAGTGTCTCTAAATTAAGATGAAATTTTTGGCCCCTGTTTCAAGCACGTCGGAGGCTTGCACCGTACTTTCCCGCGAGCCCAGAACTGTACTTGGGGGCAATTTCCCTCCACCTAGCACGCAACTAAAATTATGAAACTGGGGATTCCCGAATAACTTGAGCGGCACGGGGGATTTGAATCCTATGGGCAACAAACAAGGAGCATCGGACTGCAAAGTCATCCCGTTATCTTAGTTCCGCAGAACAATGCGTCGGATGATTTCAACGTTACATTCACGCTTCGCGCCAATGAATCGGGCGTCCTTCATCTTCGCCCCCCTTCAGCTGTTAACCATGCTGTTATGTTTATCCGCGGAATTTAATTCACAAGGTATTGTCCCCTTTATTTTGAGAAAATCCTTGCACCGAAGCACGGCTGTTGTCATAGTGACAGGCTACGGAGACGCTTGTGCGCCCCAGAAAAAACATGAAAAAAACAAAAAAAGTGAAAGTGGAAAGAAAGCTGACGAAGTTCGGAACGGATAAGCGCCGCAGGCACCGTCATTGGCTGGTCACCGTTTTTTATGCTGATGGCGAGAGGTTTGGCCGGGTGTACACCG
>DATNHU010000004.1:0-6062 GCA_035604795.1 Candidatus Limnocylindrales bacterium | reverse complement strand
GGCGATGGCGAAAGAGCCGATGGTCAGCGCTGTACGGAATTTTTTCCGCAAGAGGCTGACGCGGAGCAATCGAAAATATTTCATACCACACCTCCCGCAGTCTGAGCTTCGGCAAGGACACCCTTGTTCAAGTGCAATATGGTGTGAGCGCGCTCGGCGGCCACGGGGTCGTGAGTAACGAGCAAAACAGTTTTCTTCTGATCTTTGACCAATCGTTGAATCAGCTCGAGGACTTCATCCGCGCTGCGGCGGTCCAGATCGCCCGTGGGCTCATCGCACAGCAGAAAAGTCGGATCAGTGACCACGGCGCGGGCGATGGCCACACGCTGCTCCTGTCCGCCGGAAAGTTGGCGGGGGTAATGATGCATGCGATCGGCCAAGCCGACGAGTGCCAGGGCTGCCTCAACGTGTTTGCGCCGCTCGGACTTGCTGAGACTGGTCAGCAGGAGAGGAAGCTCAACATTTTGAAACGCCGTGAGGACGGGAATAAGATTAAACATCTGAAAGACGAAGCCGACGTGACGGGCGCGCCAGGAGGTAAGCTTTCCTGCGGACATGTGCGAAACCTCATCGCCGGAAACGCGGATGGTGCCGTTGGAAGGAAGATCCAACCCACCCAGCAAATTCAGGAGCGTGGTTTTTCCCGACCCGCTAGGGCCCATAAAGGCCACGAAGTCGCCTGCGTCCACGTCGAGATTTAGTCCCTGAAGGACGTGGATCACCTCGCTGCCACGCTTGTAGGTCTTGTCGAGGTTGCGGACCGAAATCAGACTATTACCGTTGCCACGCCCATCCACTCTTACCATGTGATTCGCCTCACTGTTTTCGATCGACTCGCTGACCGTCCTGCAAATTGTCGGGGCCTTTTACTACGACCAAGTCACCGGGCACAAGGCCGGCAAAGACTTCGACGTTTGCCCCTCGCACTGCGCCGGTGCGGATGGCGCGGTGTTCGACAGTGCCATCATGAAAAAGAAACACCGCGCTCTGTCCATTTTCCGAATGGACCGCCTGTTGAGGAACGAGAGCGAGCGGAGAAATTCCTCCAGCCTTTTGCTGCTTTGGCTCGTCACCAAGGAATGCGACCTTCACTCCCATATCCGGCAATATTCTGGGATCCAGGTGCTCGAAAGTAATGCGGACCTTCACCGTCCCCTTCACGCGGTCCGCGGTGGGGATTACAGTGCGGACAAAGCAGGGAATCTGCCAATCGGGATAGGCGTCGAGCGTAGCAATGACCCGCATCTTAGGCTTCACGCGTGCGATATAATTCTCGTTGACGTCCACTTCAATTTCGTTTGAGGCCATGTCCACGACCGTTGCGATACCGGTGCGCGTGAATCCTCCGCCGGCGGATATGGGAGAGATCATTTCGCCTGGCTGCGCGTCCTTGGAGACCACAATCCCATCGAATGGGGAGCGGATTTGGCAGTTGTCAATGTTCTGTTGGTCTATCCCCATTTTCGCTTCGGCCGCCTGAACCTGGCTCTTGGCGGACGCTATCTGAGCTTTTAGCCGGTTTACCAGAGTTTGCGCGGCATCCAGCTGCTGCGGGGTCTGAATGCCGGAATCGTTCAACCTCTGAGTCCTTTGCAATTCGCGCTCGGCGTTACCGAGTTGCACTTCGAGATCGGGTATTGTGGCCACCGTGGCATCGCGATCCGCCTTGGTGGATGCCAAGGATGTGCGGTAATCGGAATCGTCCAACTGTGCCAGGATTTGACCCTTGGTAACGCGCATGCCCTCGTCCACGTAGACAGTGACCACCTTTCCGGTGATTTTTGCCGCGACTGAGGCGCGGTTGCGCGGCGTTACGTATCCGGATGCGTTCAACAGGGCGGAAACCGGGGCAGAGTTTGGCGCGATTGCGGAGGCCACTTCGACTTCCGCTTTGCGGCTTAGGAAGCCGGACCTCGCTCCCAGCCCGGCAGTGATGAGAATCGCAGCGAACAGCGCCAGGCCCAGCCACCTAAAAACAGAGCGGCCCTTCCGCTTGCGGTCATCAATGCGCAGGGAAGAAAGGTCGGGCAGATTCTGCTTGTCGCCAGTGTTATCCATGGTTCGCTAAGATGGTTCCGGAGCTGACTGAGCGGTGGATAGCGTTCACCCCACCGGCATTTCACACACCGCGAGTTTGCTTCGGGTGACCTAGGATACCCTCGAAGATATCATACGTCCCGCGACGGGCCAAAATTTCGCATTCGCAGGCGACAATCATCGTAGATGGTTCCTTGACCGATGTTTTGCGGAGAGGCTATTCTGTCCTCAGGCGAATGTGCCTCCCATGACAGCAATGAGACGCGTTTATTTCGATCACAATGCAACCACGCCCGTGGACAAGGAAGTCCTGGAGGCGATGCTGCTGTATTTTTCAACCGAATACGGGAATGCGAGCTCGATCCACTCGTTTGGGCAGGAGACTCGGGCGGCGGTGGAGCGCGCGCGGAGCTCGGTGGCGGCGTTGCTCGGCGCCAAGCCCTCGGAGATTGTGTTTACGAGCGGTGGGACGGAATCGGACAATCTAGCCATATTTGGAATAGTGGAGGGCGCACGGGGCCCGCGCAAGCACATCATTACAACGCAGATTGAACATAGCGCGGCGCTGAATTCCTGCCAGGCTCTTGCAAAGCGCGGAATTGATGTGACATTTCTGCCGGTGGGGCCGGATGGAGTTCTGGACGCACAGGAAGTGAGGCGCGCAATCCGGCCGGAAACAGTGCTGATCACGGTGATGCATGCGAACAATGAAATTGGAACACTGCAGCCGTTGGAAGAGATTGGACGGATTGCCGCGGAGGCTGACGTGTGGTTTCACGCCGACGCGGTGCAATCGGCGGGGAAGATTCCTCTTGACGTGGAGAAGCTCGGAGTGGATTTAATATCCATTTCCGCGCACAAGTTCTATGGCCCGAAAGGCGTTGGCGCGCTTTTCGTGCGGTCCGGCACAAAGTTAGAGCCGGTATTCCACGGGGGGCATCACGAACGGGACCGCAGGCCAGGAACGGAAAATGTGCCGGGGATTGTGGGACTGGGGCGCGCGGCGGAATTGGCGAGGGAGAAACTCTCCGACGATGCGGCGCATGTAACGGGGCTGCGCGACCGGTTTGAGCGGGGAGTGTTGGCGTCGGTCCCGGGCGCGCGAGTGAATGGCGCGGGAGCGGCACGCGTGCCGAATACATCGAACATTTCGTTCCCTGAGGTGGCCAGCGAGGCGTTGCTGATTGCGCTGGATTTAAAAGGGTTGGCATGCTCGAGCGGGTCGGCCTGTTCCTCGGGAGCGGTGACGCCTTCGCACGTGCTGACGGCGATTGGATTGTGCGCGGCAGACGCCCGCGCGAGCTTGCGATTCAGCCTGGGGAGGCATACGACGGATGCCGATGTGGACTATGCGCTGGCCATGTTGCCTGGCGAGGTCGCCAGGCTGCGGGCGATTTCTCCAGAGAAGAAAAAGGTGGCGCCAATAACTTAAGCGGGGAGATTGCCTGGCCGCAAGCGTGAAAGAAATGACGCATTCAACGAACAATCCGGAACTCACGGCTGTGGCGATGAGCGGCGGCGTGGACAGCTCCACCGTGGCGGCCATTCTGCGCCAGCGCGGCGAAGCAATTGTCGGCCTGACCATGCAACTGTGGAATCAGCGCCGCCTGCCGCAGCTGGATTCGCAGGGGCACGGCGGCCACCGTTGCTGCGGGATAGACGATGTTTATGACGCCAAGCGCGTGGCGGAGCATCTTGGATTTCCCCACTATGTCGTAAATTTTGAGCAGCGGTTTGAAGACACCGTGGTACGTCCCTTCGTGGAGGATTATCTGGCGGGGCGGACGCCCATCCCCTGCACGCTGTGCAACAACCATGTGAAATTCGATCAGTTGATCGATACCGCGAGACAGATCGGCGCTGAAAAGCTGGCCACGGGGCATTATGCGCGCATCCGCTATAACGAAGCGACGGGACGGCACGAATTACTGCGAGCCGCGGATGAGTCCAAAGATCAGTCCTATTTCTTATTTGGGTTACAGCAGGAACAGATGGCGCGCACCAGCTTCCCGCTGGGGGAGCTCACCAAGGATGAAGTGCGGGCGCTCGCTTGCGCGGCTCAGCTTCCAGTTGCCGCGAAGCCCGAAAGCCAGGAAATTTGCTTTGTGCCGTCAGGAAATTATGTCCGCTTCATCGAGGCGTATCTGGAGGAGCAGGGAAGCAAGCTGACCGCGGAGTCCGGGGAACTTGTGACCACCGGTGGCGAAGTACTGGGGCGGCACAATGGCGTGCACAACTTCACGATTGGTCAGAGGCGCGGGTTGGGAGTGGCCACCGGGCATCCTCTTTATGTTGTGTCACTCGACCGCGCCAACGGGCGAGTTGTGGTCGGCGACGAATCCGAGTTGCGGGCAGCGGTCTGCGAAGTTCGCGACATCAACTGGGTAAGCATTGCGCGGCTGGAAGCGCCGGTCCGCGCGAATGTGAAAATCCGCAACCGACACGAGGCAGCGCTGGCCACAATCGAGGCCACAGAGCAACTGAATCGTGCGCGCGTAATATTCGACGAGCCGCAGCGCGCCGTCACTCCAGGTCAAGGCGCTGTTTTTTATGCGGGTGACGTGGTTCTGGGCGGTGGCTGGATTGTCTGAGTCAGATTTCCACTTCCCACTAAATCCAAACCACTAAATGAACATACCCTCGTCAGGAGTATCGGGGGGCGCAGGAGCGCGCTCCGTCGAAGGCCGGCGGAAGGATCGCAGCGCTTCGAGTCCGGTTTTAATCCCGCGGATAACCGCAGTGGCATGCTGCACGGGGCCAAGCAGCGTGCGACGGACCGTGGAGCCGGCCTCGTCGATGTATTCCAGAGTGCCCGACAAAATCTGGTCGGCATGGACCAGTTGGATGCGCATGCGGTCGAGGGTTTCAGTGAGTACGCGGTCCACCTTCTGGGCCTGGCTGCGGGCGATATGGACCACTTCGGATGCGTCGGTCACCATGTTGATGAGGCGTGGCTGAGTTTCACCGATCAAGAAGTCAATCCGCGAAATGATTGGATTGATCCGGCCGTGGAGGTCGTTGGCGATGCGCGTCATTTGCTCCGATGTGCGCTTCACGTTGAAATACATGGCGGCAAAGATGAACGTCTGGAGGACGAATGCCACCGCGGTAATGAGCACGAAATATGGAACCCAAGATGCCATCATTTGGCCTTACTGCGCCTTCGCCTTCTCCCTCTGATATGCTTCCCGGCCTGCTTCGACAGCCGCGCTAATGGAGTCTTTCTGGTTCTTGGCGACTTCCTTGCTCCGTTCCAACAGATCATCGGCGCGCTCGCGAAGCTCCCGGGCTTTTCGTTGCGCATATTCCTTTCCTTCTTCAGCCTTCTTGGAAAGGTAATCGCGGGTTTCTTCGCCGGATTGTGGGGCGAACAGAAGCATGAGCACCGCTCCAATGCCCATGCCAACGAGCAAATAACTCACTTTGCTGCCAACATTATCTCCCATAAATCCCCCTGGAGCGAACGTAGCACACCTGTACAGTGGTTGCAATAGACTCTGGAACAGGATGAGCGCGTGACAATGCATCCCCATTTTCTCACACGGAATTCACAATGCCTTCGTAAGGGGTTGGCGAAAGTGCGCAGCGATGCGCGCCGCCAGGGGGCGGGTTACTACTCGGGCCAGATCGTTTTCATTGGCTTCCCGTACGCGCGTGAGGCTCCCAAACCGCCGCAACAGTTTTTGGGCGGTGCGGTCGCCGATTCCGGGTATATCGGTTAATTCGGTGGCGAGTGTGCGCGCGGAGCGCCGCTGGCGGTGGAATCCCACGGCGAAGCGATGCGTTTCATCACGAATTTGCTGCACCACGTGGAGAATGGGTGAGTGGCGTTCGAGGACTATGGGTTCATCCTCCTGGCCCAGAACGAAAATGATCTCCTCGCGCTTGGCAATGCTGGCGACCGGTTGATTGATGACTTCCAGTTTGTCCAACGATTGCGCCGCGGCATGCAGTTGGCCGATGCCCCCGTCAATCAGGATGAGTCCGGGGAACGGTTTCTTTTCTTCCTGTAAGCGCCTGTAGCG
>DATNHU010000003.1:0-2026 GCA_035604795.1 Candidatus Limnocylindrales bacterium | reverse complement strand
TAGATATAGGCTTTGCTCTTTCCCTCGGCCCAGAGTTTCATCTCTGCGCTGGAGGAAAAGGTGAAAGTAGAGGAGCGCACAATCTCGGCACTGACCGGCGCATCCACGCCATGACGCGGGGGTTCACCGGCATGAATGGCGCGGGTCGCGGGCTTTAGGGGAGCGTGCTGGTTTTTCTTCATGGCGCCGATTATTGGCCTGGCGGGTCCAACATGGCAACCACCAAATTGGCGGAGACTGGAGGCTTCGGTATTCGGTTCGAGATGGTTTGTGAGATCGTAGAACAGGGGAGAGACCCAACATGAATTGGTTGGCGATGGATGCGGGCCGTGCATCAGCGTGGGCGGAATACTTTTGGGCGGCGCTCTGGGGCGTATGGGTGGTCATGTGGTTCGGCACGAAAAGGGCAAAGAAGCGCGAGAGTTCGTGGGAGAGAGCGCAGCATCTGATACCACTGCTGTTTGGATTCTGGCTGCTGTTTGGAAGGAATTGGAACGGGCTGAACATGAGGCTGGTGCCAGATACTCCAGCGGCATGGTGGCTTGGCCTGGTTCTGACGGCAGCAGGCGTGGCGATCAGCATCTGGGCACGGGTAAGCTTGGGAGCAAACTGGAGCGGTGTGGTGACGTTGAAAGATGACCACGAATTGATCCGCAAGGGGCTGTACCGGTGGATACGACATCCGATCTATACGGGAATCCTGCTGGCTATGATCGGGACGGCAACAATCAAGGGACACGCGCAGAGCTGGCTGGGGTTCCTGATTGTGTGGGGGACATTCTATTTCAAGGCCAGGCGCGAGGAGCGTTTCTTGCGGCAGGAGTTTGGGGACGGCTTTGAAGAGCACGCCAGGCACACGGGAATGTTTTTGCCGAAGTGGATATGAGATGCGGCTGATGCCAGGATCTCCGCCAGGCAAACCCTAAAACAACAGAGCCCGGAGATGTAACACCGGGCTCTGCGGCAGAAGGCAATTTTTCCAGAAGATTCAGGCTTCTTCCTCGACGAGGGCTTCGCCGTGGGCCGCTTTGTGGGCGGCGATGACTTTGTCCGCCAGTTCGCCCGGCACGTAATCGTAGTGAGAAAACTCCATGGAGTAGCTGGCACGGCCCTGCGTCATGGAGGTCAGGTCCGTGGCATAGGAAAGCATTTCCGCGAGCGGCACCATGGCCTTGACGATGACGTTGTGCCCGCGCGATTCGCTGCCTTCGATGCGGCCGCGGCGCGAGCTGAGGTCGCCCATCAAATCGCCGGAATACTGATCCGGCGCGTAGACTTCCACGTGCATGATGGGTTCGAGGAGAGAGGGTCGCGCCTGCTTCATGGCTTCCTTGAAGGCCAGGGAGCCGGCAATTCTGAACGCCATGTCCGAGGAATCGACGTCGTGGTATTTGCCGTCGTAAAGCGTGGCGCGGAAATCGGTCACGGGAAAACCCGCAAGAAAGCCGCGGGCGGCGGCTTCGCGGATGCCGCGTTCGACGGAAGGAATCCAATTGTTGGGAATAGCGCCGCCGAAAACATCGTCGACGAACTCGATGCCCTTGTTGCGCTCGGTGGGCTCGAACTTGACGCGGCATACACCAAACTGGCCGTGCCCCCCGGACTGTTTCTTGTGTTTGCCCTCGGCGTCGACTTTGGCGCGGATGGTCTCACGATACGGAACCTTCGGCGGCTTGAGCGTGAGATTGACGTTGTAGCGCTTCTGCAGCTTGGCCACAACGACCTCAACGTGCTGCTGGCCGTTTCCGGCGAGGAGAAACTCCTTGGTTTGCGGATCGCGGGAGAAACGCAACGCGGCGTCTTCCTCCATGATTTTATGAATGGCCACGCCGATCTTGTCTTCATCGGCGCGGGACTTTGGTTCGACCGCGAAGGTGATGGAAGGCTCCGGCAACTTCGCAGGTTGATAGTAGATGGGCGCGTTTTTGTCGCCGAGGGAATCGCCGGTGACGGTTTCTTTCAGTTTGGCGATGGCGCCGATATCCCCGGCGTGAAGCTCCTGAATTTCGGTGAGCTGTTTCCCTTG
>DATNHU010000002.1:0-5478 GCA_035604795.1 Candidatus Limnocylindrales bacterium | reverse complement strand
TGTCGAAACGTTTTTCGCGAGGATGGCGAAGACGTACCGCCGAAACACTCTTCGCGCTATGAGGGCTTCTCTCAGCACAGTTCTCTCATGGGCTGTTGAACACAAGTGGATTACAGAGAACCCTTGCAGTGACGTGAAGTTGCCAAAAACAGGAACCAAAGTGAAGCGGGCTGTCCTGACACCTGACAATGTAAAAGCGATTGTGAGTGAATTGGAGGAGCCGTATGCAACACTTGTGCTCTTCCTTTCTATCACGGGCCTCCGAGTGGGCGAAGCGGTTGGGGTCAAATGGTCGGACTTCAGTGGCGAGTCCCTTCACGTCCAACGTCGCATTTACGAACGGCGGGAAGGGGAGCTAAAGACAGACGGTTCGGAGCGTTTCATTCCGGTCCCTGCCGCGTTGATTGAGCGGATGAAGGCGCTTTGCAATCTGGAAGAACAACGAGGAACACAGGGGACTGGCGATTGGGTGTTCAAGTCTCGTAACGGAACCCCCGTTGACCCAAAGAATGCCGGGAACCGCTACCTTCGTCCAGCCGTTCGGAAACTTGGAATTCCGATGGGAGGCTGGCACGACTTCCGCCACACTCTCGCAACGCAGCTGTTGGACCAGCGTCACTCTGCAAAGATGGTTGCGGAACTCTTGGGCCATTCGAATGTGACCACGTTGCTCACAACGTACGCTCACCCCAAGTCAGAAGGTCTCCGTGGACCGTTGAACGAACGGGCAGCCGAGTTGTTAGCAAATGTTATCTAATGCCCGGTCTTGCAGTAACACGTCGACCGTAAGATGTTGAACTGAAAGCGAATGGTGGGCCGCGCAGGACTCGAACCTGCAACCCGCTGATTAAGAGTCAGCTGCTCTACCAATTGAGCTAGCGGCCCGCAAAGGAGAGAACGGCATTTTATACTGCGCCTCATTTTTTGTCGAACCTGGCGGGAACTTCGCGGTGAGAGCCTTCGACCAAAATCTGCCACCCATCAACCACAAGTAATCACTTGCGCAGTTCAGCGGTGACTTCTTTGGCCACCTCTCGGGCATGTTCCAAATCATTGGGCTCGAAAGAAATTGCGGAAACTCGCGGATGCCCGCCGCCTCCATAACGCTCCGCCAGTGTCGCCAAATTCTTGTCTACCATATCGCCCTTCCAGGGGTTCGACCCGATGGATACCTTCGACCGCGTGCCCGACGCGCTGACTCCCACCGAATACACGCAGTCGGGATAAAGCAAGTAGGGAATGAATTTGTTGTAGCCCTCAAGGTCGAGATCGCCAACGTCGAAATAAATCACGCCCTTCGATGCCTGCGCTCTTTCGCGAAACACCTGAATGGACCTCTGATGTCGCGCCAGCAGGGGTTCGAGGTACTTGGTGACCAGCGGCAGCTTAACAATCTCCGCAAGCGGCCTCGAAGCCAGCTCCGGCACGATCAGCGCGGAAACGCTTTCTCCCGGCGCAGCTTCGATCACCAAGGCGATCTGCGTGGCCGGCTCGCTGACGCTTACCGCTTCTTCAGGGGTCGCATACTGCGCTCCGTCAATAATGTCCCCCCAGTGAATAAGGTCGGCGAGCGGCACCGGATTAAATCCAAATTTCGAGCTGGCAATATCCGCGATCAACTTGGTACAGGATTTGTAGGAGGGGTCGTAAAACTTGTGGTTTGCGTGGTCGCGTTTGAAATGTTCCGCGTCTTCGGGAGTCAGAAACGCGCTCTGGTGGTGGTCAAACCACCAGGTAAGCCGCGGTGAAGCGGAATACTTAAAATCCACAATGGCGTTCTCATCGCCATCAAAAATCGCCTCTTCAAAGGGACGCTTCGCGCGGTGCGTCATCCCAGTGTAGAAAAACACCGCCCCCGATCCGACGCGCTCACGGAAAAAACGCGTGAAGACCGCGGCCGAAGCCGCGCCATCGAAGCAGCGATCGTGGAAGAATACGCGAACCTTCACCGGGCCCGACACTGTTGGCGAGATGCCCCGGCCCTCATTTAGCCGGGGGTCCTGTCATGCATAAAGTTAATAAAGATGTATGGCCTGCCCGGGAATGTCAAGCGGCAATCTGATCTGGCAATCTGGCATCGCGCCGCGGCAAAAACTTAGGGAGCCCCGATACGAGCTCCCTCTAGAAAGATACGTAAGTGACCGCTACGAAGTTGCCGTCCCCGGTCAGGCCTTTACCTTACCCACCAAACTATCAGCAAGGTCGGCTGCAATAGGCACACGGAAGCGCACGCCCTGGTATGCCTTCACCATGAGTAGAATCCACAGGACGAAGAACAACAGGCGCAGCAACATGAAGAGTGTGTAGCCCAGACTCCAACCCACACCCAATCCTCCAAAAAAGATCTGGGTCGCAAACACGGAGAGGACGATCCAGTAAATAACGGACAAGCCGCCAAATACGACAATGGACTGCGCCGCGTGAAACCTCACGTTCGGACGCTTGTCGATGAAAAAGAATATCAACCCCGTAATCCATCCAAGCACGTAGCAGAGCAGACTTGCAATGTTCTCCTCCAGCCCTGCTGTCGCGGGTGCGCCCGGGTTGTGCGGATTCCCCGGAGGTGGTGCCGCTCCAGCTACGGGCTTACCGCACTTTTGACAGAACGCGGTTCCGTCAGCCACCTGCGATCCACAACTTGCGCAAAACGCCATGGTGCACCTCCAATCGAATAAGTAACAACCGGGCTGTTGCGCCGGAGACTAGCAGAACCAGCCGCGCGTCGCAAGAAATAGTAATTCCTGAAGGCCATTACGCGCGAAAATGGAGTCCTGTTATGCCCGCGCCCTGCCTGCCATGCGATCCGCAAGTCCGGCGGCGATGGGCAAACGAAATGCGGTCTTCTCAAATGTCTTCACAATGAAAACGATCCACAGCGCGAGCGCGGTGAAACAAACCAAGCCAAACGCAGCAAAGGCAATGATGGCGTTGATTTGCTGCCCGCCCGAAAGAAAGGCGTCACGGGAATAATGGCCGGCCACAAATCCCGCGATATTCAGCGCGCCGAACACAATCATTGATTGCGCGGCATGGAATCGGACCGAGGGCCGCTTGTCCACGAAATACATGACCAGGCCGGACATCCAACCGAACAAATAACAGATCGACGCGGCATATTTATTCGGAATGGCCAACTCCGCAGCGGATGGGTTTGCCGAAGCTCCAAGTGAAATCCCCGCGGTATGAGGCAGTGGCTGACCGCACTTACCGCAATAAACCGCATTAGCGGGCGCCTGGCCGGGTTTCAATCGCGTCCCACACTTCACGCAAAAAGTCGCGTCGCCCACCACCTTCGTCCCGCATTTGCTGCAAGTCACCATCAATTTCTCCTAACGCGTCTCGCCAATCCGCGTATCAAGCCAAAAAGCGTGCAATCTCAATTAAGAACTTGCGTTGATTTAGACGTAAGCGCGGCAAGTATGGGCTCAATTCGTGTCAGCACACCATCTCCTTTACATCCACCCTTCCGCGTCGTCAATTGCAGTTATGGATATAGAATGTGGCGCGGCCGGATCCACCCGGCGGGAGCATCACACTGTCCACTTTGCCCACATCTCTGCAAGAAACGTCTCCCCGCCCCGTGCGCCACGTGTTCGGTTTCCCTTGGCCCGCGCAAGTAACACGCGGCGAGCGCAACTCGCTCATCGCCGGGGGCCTCGGATGGATGCTCGACGCTATGGACGTGATGCTCTACTCCATGGTGCTTGCTCATTTGATGGGCGATCTGGGCATGAGCAAGAGTACCGGCGGCCTGCTGGCCGGACTCACTCTGGGCGCCTCCGCAGTGGGCGGAGTCATGTTCGGCTTCATCGCCGATCGCGTCGGCCGCACCCGCGCCTTAATGGCTGCCATCCTTGTCTATTCACTCGCCAGCGGCGCATGCGGCCTTTCGCAAACCGTAGTCGAACTGGCGATATGCCGCCTCATCCTTGGTCTCGGCATGGGTGGCGAATGGACCACCGGCGCGGCGCTCATCGCCGAATCATGGCCGCCCGAGCATCGCGGCAAGGCGCTTGGCCTGATGCAGTCCACCTACGCGATCGGAGAGATGCTGGCAGTGGGTGTAACCGCGCTTGTCCTGCCACACTATGGATGGCGCGCGGTTTTCTTCGTCGGCGTACTTCCTGCCCTTCTCGTGTTTTGGATATTGCGCTCAGTCCCCGAATCCGAAATGTGGCGCGCGCGGGGAACCCAGCAGCGCGGATCGATCCGCCTGCTATGGCGCAAGGACATTCGCGGCCCGGGCCTGCTGGCTACTGCCATGAATGCCAGCGCCATGTTCGGCTATTGGGGGCTGTTCACATGGATCCCGACATATCTGTCTCTTCCCGTTGCACTAGGTGGGCGCGGCCTGAACCTGATGGCCACAACTACGTGGCTAATCGTAATGGGAGTTGGGAAGTGGCTGGGCTATGCGCTATTCGGATTCTTCGCCGACTCGGCAGGCCGCAAAACAAGTTACGCCACCTATTTGTTTGTCGCGGCGGCGTTAGTTCCTCTTTACGGAATGTCGCGCACTCCGATGTGGCTGCTCATTCTTGGCCCGCCTGTGGCTTTTTTCGGCACCGGATTCTTTTCCGGCTACGCGGCCATCGCCTCAGAGCTGTTTCCCACTGAAATCAGGGCCACGGCCATGGGCCTCAGTTACAACTTTGGCCGCGGAATCTCCGCCCTAGCGCCATTCGCCGTGGGAGCCATCGCCACGCGGTACAGCTTCACGGCCGCATTCTACGTCCTCGCGGGAGCCTTCTTCCTCAGCGCCCTCCTGGCGCTTGCCCTCCCCGAAACCAAAGGCAAGCACCTCGAATAACTGGACAATTTGCCTGCAGCCTCAATATTGACAATTACCCCCATACTTGGTAATAATGAATAATACCAAGATGGAGGTATTAGTATGGCCATCCTAGCCAAGCTGGAGCTGAAGGTCGCCGATGAAGTTTGGATTATCACTGCCCTGCTCCATCGTGAAAATCCTTCAAGCCTCGACTTCTCAATCGACCAAATCATGGATCGCGCTCGAACAGAGACAGTCGCGGGCAAACTGCGGCCTGGATTTTATGTGCATGTCATTCAACATTGCGTGGCGAATCGAGCGCCGAATCCCGGCCGCTACCGAATCCTTTTTGAGACAGCCAGAGACCGTCGCAGGCTGTTCCGAAAGGGCGACACCTATCACCATGACCGTGAAGGCTCGAAGACCGTGCCAGAAAAAGAGAACATTCCAACCCAATACCGCGATCTCGTCGATTGGTATGTCGATGTCTTCTGCGTCAACCGCAGGAATGCTGATGGAGTGGACCCGCTCCTTACCCTTCGCGGTTCAGGCCGCGGGATTTGGGCCGATGAGCACGCAGATGATTACGTGCGCCGGCTCCGTGAGAATTGGCCTTGAGCCGGATATTCTGGGACACCAATCTTTTCATTTATCTTTTTGAGGATTACGGTGAGGTTACCCAGACTGTTGCGGAATTGCGGCGG
>DATNHU010000001.1:0-2831 GCA_035604795.1 Candidatus Limnocylindrales bacterium | reverse complement strand
AGCCACGCAATCCTCGATCAGGCGATCCAGCGCGTGATCCACTGCGCGCGCAACTGGAAGAGGCAGCTTGTAATCGGTCGGCGCAACGCCCTCAAGCACTACGGCCCGCACGTGCTCTGGATGTTGACGCATATAAACCAGCGCTGCGCGCGTGCCATAAGAGCCGCCCTGGACGTTGATGCGGTCGTAGCCCAGCGCCGCGCGAACATCGTCCAGGTCATCCATGGCGATGGACGTGGTGTATTGCGTAAGATCGGCGTCCTTGGAAAGCGAATCGCGGCATGCACGAACGATATCTGCAGGGAATAAATCCCCGAAGATCGCTTGCATGCCTGCTTCGCGCGGATACAGGACACACGGGAGAGCGTGAGATCCACCGGTTCCGCGTTGGTCCACGAGAACAACTTCACGATGCGCACGGATGGACGCGACCTGATCCTTCCTGGCGCCGGCAAGATAGACATCGGCCGCGCCCTGGCCGGGGCCGCCAACCAGGATGAACACGGGGTCGGGTTTGGAGTCGCTGCCCAGCGCGGGGAGTACGGCAACGTTCAATGAAATCTGGCGGCCCGTCCTTGCGGAACGGTTTTCAAATACGTTCAGGATTCCGCAACGCGCATCGGGATAAATTCCCGGGTGCGCGCAAGGGCCCAGCCGAATGGCCGGAGTGTCTTGTGTTTGCGGGGGAGCACTCTGTACCAAAACGCCGCTACAAAAAATGTAGTTAGAAACAATCAGCGCGAGGATAAGCAGAAGAAGTCGAATCCAAGTCATGCGCGCAAGCTGCGGGCGCCCCGTTGATTGAACTCTCACGAAATGTAAATCGCGAATCATTTTGCGCCCTTCAACAGACCGGCCAGCTCGTCGCTAACCCAATTGAGAATCTCGGGGCGCGAAAGTCCGGCCAGTGCCAATTCCGTGAGCGCTGTGCGCAGGCGTTTGCGCAATTCACGCTTGCTGGTTTCCGTGGACGTGTTGCTGGCCACCACAGCGCGCTGTCCGTGGCGAATCTGGATGAGCCCTTCCCTTCCGAGTTCGCGGTATGCCGTGGCGATGGTATTCAGATTCACACCGAGGTCGGCGGCAACTTGCCTGACGGGCGGCAATTCGGCGCCTTCTTTCAAAGCGCCGTTGGCAATCAGCGACCTGATACCGCCGGCAACTTGCTCGTAAATTGACCGGCGGTCGTTTTGGTCAATGGTGATGAACATCAATATATCTCGGCCAGATTCATTGTGTATAGTGTCTCTATACACCATACGCAGAGCCCTGGCAAGTGTTTCCTGCACAACGGCATCGGAGCCGCGCTGGAATTCAGCGGTCCCGGGAAACATTTTAACGATGCCGACCACCGGATCAATCTTGATCTCGCTTCCCTGCCGGTTTATTTATGGCAATACCAGGGATAGGCCAATCAAGTTGCAGGAAGTTTTTCCAGAGTTTGTGATGTATGCGCCGCTGTATTAACATTGCCTCCCATGATGAATCCATATGCATCGTTTTTGGGCGACCGCAACCCTCAAGAAGTGATCGGCGCGACGGCTGGAAAACTCAGGCATTACGCCGATGTATTTGGCTCGCGGAGGCTGGGGCAGCCGCCTGCTCCCGGCAAGTGGAGCACGCGCGAAATAATCTGCCATTTGGCGGACTGCGAAATTGTGTTCGCCTACCGGTTGCGCCAGGCGCTGGCGGAAGACCATCACACTATCCAACCATTCGATCAGGATACGTGGGCCAAATCCTATGCGGCGTACGATGGTCAGGCTGCGCTGGCCGTATTTTCATCGGTGCGACAGTGGAATATCGCGTTCATCAAGGCGATTCCTCCGGAGTCGCTAAAAAAGAAAGTGACGCATCCCGAGCGCGGCGAAATGACCATTCAAACAGTAATCGAAACGATGGCGGGTCATGATTTGAATCATTTGGTACAGATTGAAACCATGGCCAAAAAGCTGGCCTAGACGCCCCCATTTCAAAAATTAACCTTCAATGAGTTTTCTGAACTAGTCGGAAATTAACGGGGGCGGAGCTTTCCCAGTTTTGCCGCGGCAGCTTGTAGCGTTTCGTCCTTCTTGCAGAAAGTAAAGCGGACTTGCGAGGCGCCATCCTTAGGATCTTTGTAAAAACTGGAGCCGGGGACGACGGCGACGCCGACGGTCTCGACCAGGTAGCGCGAGAACGCCAAATCGTCCGGATAACCGAAGGCCGAAATGTCGGTCATGATGTAATAGGCGCCGAACGGAACGAAGCACCGGAAGCCCGCGCGGGTGAGCATGTCCAAGGTGAAATCCCGCTTGGCGCGATACATGCTCGCGAGACGATGGTAATAACTGTCGGGGAGATCGAGCGCGAGCGCGCCTGCCTCCTGCAAGGGAGCGGCGGCGCCCACCGTGAGGAAATCGTGGACCTTGCGTATGGCGCTGCTCACTTCGGGCGACGCCGTGGCCCACCCGACGCGCCATCCTGTGACGCTATACGTTTTTGACATTCCGTTAATCGTGATGGTGCGGTCGCGCATGCCATCCAGGCTGGCCATGGAAATGTGTTGGGCACCGTCGTAAAGAATGTGTTCGTAGATTTCGTCCGTGATCACGTATGCGTTGGCGCGAATAATGAGATTGCGGATGTATTCCAAATCTTCCCGCGAGAAAACCTTGCCGGTTGGATTGTTGGGCGTGTTGAGGATGAGCGCCTTGGTGCGTGGAGTGAACGCGCGCGCCAATTCGTCGCGATCGAATGTCCAATCCGGCGGCTGGAGCTTGACGAAGCGCGGAGATGCGCCGCTTAAAATCGCATCGGGCCCGTAGTTTTCGTAGAACGGCTCGAAGACG